>NZ_JBHXJG010000233.1:0-11483 GCF_042723425.1 Streptomyces sp. NPDC058375
GAGCACCTCCCGGCCCGGCAGCCGGTCTCCGCGGCCCCCTCCGCCCCCGTGCTGGACGTCGTCGTCCCCGTGTACAACGAGGAGAAGGACCTCCACTCCTGCGTCCTGCGCCTCCACGGCCATCTCGCGCGGACCTTCCCGTACCCCTTCCGCATCACCGTCGCCGACAACGCCAGCACCGACTCCACCCCGGCCGTGGCCGCCGCGCTCGCCGCGGAGCTGCCCGGGGTGCGGTCCGTACGGCTGGAGGAGAAGGGGCGCGGGCGGGCGCTGCGTACGGTCTGGGCGGAGTCCGACGCACCCGTCCTCGCCTACATGGACGTCGACCTCTCCACCGACCTCAACGCCCTCCTCCCGCTGGTCGCCCCGTTGATCTCCGGCCACTCCGACCTGGCCATCGGCTCGCGGCTCGCCCGGAGTTCGCGGGTGGTGCGGGGAACGAAGAGGGAGTTCATCTCGCGCGCCTACAACCTGATCCTGCGCTCCTCGCTGGCCGCCGGGTTCAGCGACGCCCAGTGCGGGTTCAAGGCGATCCGGCGCGAGGTGGCCGAGCGGCTGCTGCCGATGGTGGAGGACAGCGGCTGGTTCTTCGACACCGAGCTGCTCGTCCTCGCGGAGCGGGCCGGGCTGCGCATCCACGAGGTGCCCGTCGACTGGATCGACGACCCCGCGTCGACCGTCCACATCGTGCGCACGGCCACCGAGGACCTGAAAGGCGTGTGGCGGGTGGGGCGGGCCTTGGCCGTGGGCGCGCTGCCGCTGGACCGGCTGGCCCGGCCCTTCGGCGACGACCCGCGCGACCGGGCGCTGACCGGGGTGCCGCGCGGACTGGCCCGGCAGTTGGTCGGGTTCTGTGTGGTGGGGGCCCTCTCCACGCTCTTCTACCTCGCGCTCTACTCGCTCTTCCGGCTCGGCGTCGGCCCGCAGTTCGCCAACGGCGGCGCGCTGCTCGTCTCGGCCGTTGCCAACACCGCCGCCAATCGCCGGCTCACCTTCGGGGTACGCGGCCGCAGCGGAGTCGTCCGCCATCAGGCCCAGGGCCTGGTGGTCTTCGCGATCGGCCTCGCGCTGACCGGCGGCTCGCTCGCGGCGCTGGGCGCGGCCTCCGGCTCGCCCTCGCACTCCACCGAGCTGGCCGTCCTGATCACCGCCAACCTCGCCGCCACCGTGCTGCGTTTCCTGCTCCTGCGCGCCTGGGTGTTCCCTGCCGGCACCCACCGTGCCCCTGACTCCGAGGACGTCCGATGACGACGACCACCGTTCCCGCTCGCTCCGACTCCGAGGATCTTCGATGACCACGATCACCGCCCCCGCGACCCCGGCCGCCGCGCCGCCCGGGCCGTCCGCGCCGGACAGCGGCCCCCGCTGGGCGCGCCCAGCGCTGTACGGGCTGCTGCTCGCCGTCGGCCTCGCGTACTTCTTCAACCTCAGCGCCTCCGGTTACGCCAACTCCTTCTACTCCGCGGCCGTTCAGGCGGGCAGCCAGAGCTGGAAGGCCCTCTTCTTCGGCTCGCTGGACTCCGCCAACGCCATCACCGTCGACAAGCCGCCCGCCGCGCTCTGGCCGATGGCCCTCTCCGTACGGCTCTTCGGGCTCAACTCCTGGGCGATCCTGGCCCCTCAGGTCCTGATGGCGCTTGCCACGGCAGCCGTGCTGAACACCGCCGTACGCCGTCGCTTCGGGCCCGTCGCCGGGCTGATCGCGGTCGGCGTGTTCGCGCTGACGCCGGTCGCCGCGCTGATGTTCCGCTTCAACAACCCGGACGCGCTGCTCGCCCTGTTGATGACCGTCACCGTGTGGTGCGTGCTGCGGGCGCTGGAGCAGGGGCGGACGAAGTGGCTGTTGTGGGCGGGGGTGGCGGTGGGGCTCGCGTTCCTGACGAAGACCCTCCAGGCGTTCCTGATCCTGCCGCCGCTGGCCGTGCTGTACGCGGTGTGCGCACCCGTTCCCGTACGGAAGCGTCTCGGCCAACTCGCCCTTTCCACCCTGACGATGGTCGTCGCCGGCGGCTGGTGGGTCGCCATCGTGGAGCTGATGCCGACTTCCTCGCGGCCGTACGTCGGGGGCTCGCAGAACAACTCGTTCCTGGAGCTGACCTTCGGCTACAACGGGCTCGGCCGGATCAACGGCGAGGAGACCGGGAGCGTCGGCGGAGGTGGCGGCGGCCGTGGGGGCGGAGGCGGCGGTGGCTGGGGCGAGACCGGCATCGGCCGGATGTTCACCTCCGAGGTCGGCGGCCAGATCGCCTGGCTGCTGCCCGCCGCGCTGATCCTGCTGGCGGCCGGTCTCTGGCTGACCCGGAAGGCGACGCGAACCGACTCCGCGCGGGCCGCGTTCGTCGCCTGGGGTGGGGCGCTGCTCATGACCGTGGCCGTGTTCAGCTTCATGGCCGGGATCTTCCACGCGTACTACACGGTGGCCCTTGCCCCATACATCGCTGCGCTCGTCGCCATGGGGTCGGTGGTGCTCTGGGCGGAGCGCTCGGCCTGGTGGCCGCGTGCGGTGCTCGCGGGCACGGTGGTCGCAACGGTGCTCTGGGCGTACGTCCTGCTGGGCCGTACCCCGGACTACGCGCCGTGGCTGCGGTGGGCGGTGCTCGCGGCCGGGCTGGTCGGAGCGCTCGGGCTGCTGGTCGTGGGGCGGTTCGGCGGGCGGGGCCTGGCCCTCGCCGTGGTGGGGCTGAGCTGCGCGGCGTCGCTGGCGGGGCCGGCCGCGTACACCGTCTCCACCTTGAACAGCGGTCACCAGGGGTCGATCGTGACCGCCGGTCCTTCGGCGGGAGGCTTCGGCATGGGCGGGCCCGGGGGCGGTGGCGGCCGACCTGGCGGACCCGGCGGCGGTGACGGCGGGCAGCGCGGCGGCATGCAGCAGCCGCCCGGCCAAGCCCAAGCCCAGGGACAGGGGCAGGGGCAGGGGAACCAGCAGGGCAACGCGCCGGGCGGCATGCCCACCCTGCCCGGCGGTACGGGCACCGGCGCGCGGTCAGGCTTCGGCGAAGGCACGAGGGGTGGTGGCGGCGGAGCCGGCGGCATGGGCGGGCTGTTGAACGGCGCAACCGTCGACGCCGAGGCGAAGGCGCTCCTGACGAAGGGCGCGGACGACTACACCTGGGTCGCCGCAGCCGTCGGCGCGCAGAACGCGGCCAGCTATCAACTCGCCACCGGTGACCCGGTGATGGCGATCGGCGGCTTCAACGGGAGCGACCCGTCGCCGACGCTCGCCCAGTTCCAGAAGTACGTGGCGGAAGGCAAGATCCACTACTTCGTCTCGGGCGGCGGAGTGGGCGGAGGCATGGCCGGCGAAGGCGGAGGCGGCATGGGCGGCGGCCCCGGGGGCTCCTCCGGCGCCTCGTCCCGGATCTCCTCCTGGGTGACGGAGAACTTCACCGAGGTCACCGTCGGCAGCGCCACGTTCTACGACCTGACGCAGCCCACGAGTTGATGTACCGGGGCGGACACGGCCGGGTTCGGCGCACAGGGTCAGATCCCGGCCGCGTACGTCCAGAAGTCCCGCATCACCTCGGGCGCGGCCGGTCCGCCCATCTCCATCTGGGTGAGCAGCACGGCGACCGTGCCGGTGGACGGAATGACGTGGGCCGTGGTGCCGGTGCCGCCGACCCAGCCGTAGCGGCCCAGCACGTTCCAGGGGGCCGCGATCTCGACGTCCACCGCGCCGCCGAACCCCCACCCCTGGCCCTCCGTGAACAGCCCGCTCGCGGCGCGCTGCTCCGGGGTCAGGTGGTCGGTGATCATCTGGCGGACGGACTCGGCGGCCAGCACCCGGTCGCCGGCGTCGTTCAGGCCTCCGGCGAGCAGCATCCGGCCGAAGGCGTACCAGTCGTCGGCGGTCGAGACGAGGCCGCCGGCTCCGGACGGGAACGGGGGCGGGCTGCTCCACTGCCCGTCCGGGGTGTCGACCAGCTCGGGCTCGCCCCTGCCACCGTCCTCGCCCCTGCCACCGTCCTCGACTCCGCGCGTCCCGGCCCGGTAGAAGCTGGTGAACCGGTCCAGCGCGGCGGGCTCCACCCAGAACCCGGTGTCCTTCATGCCGAGGGGTTCGAAGATCCGCTCCGCCAGATACGCGGGCAGCGGGCGGTCGGCGACCCGGGCGACGAGGACGCCGAGGATGTCGGAGCACGTGTTGTAGAGCCAGCCGTCGCCCGGCTGGTGCAGCAACGGCACCCGGGCCAGCGCGGCCATCCAGGCGTCCGGCGGAAGGACGGTCTGCGGCTGCGGCGGGCCCTGTCCCAGCTCCGCGAACAGCGGGGCGACGGCCGGGAGCGAGAAGTCGGAGGGGAAGCCGTAGCCCGCCCGGAAGGTCAGCAGGTGCAGGAGGGTGATCGGGCGGACGGCCGACACCACGTCGTCGACCGGGCTCTTCGGGGTCCGTACGACCAGCGGCGAGGCCAGCTCGGGCAGCCAGGCCGCGACGGGGTCGGCCGGGGCGATCAGGCCGTCCTCGACGAGCGTCATGGCGGCCGCCGCCACGATCGGCTTGGTGATCGAGGCGATGCGGAAGAGCGAGTCGCGCCGCATCGGTGCGGACCCGGCGAGGCCGGCCGTCCCGGCCGACGCCACCTCGACCCGGTCCCCCCGGGCGACCAGGGCCACCGCGCCCGGCATCGATCCCCTGGCGATGTGGGCGTCGAGCAGTTCGTGCAGGGTGGTGTTGGTCATGACCATCCTTCGTCCGTCCGGTACCGCGGGGTTTTTCACGGCGACCCTCGGTAAGGAGGACGCGTTCCAGCCGCAAAAGGAAGCATTCGAGACCAGAAAGGAGACTTCCGGAGCGCCCTGAACTCATCGCCCCGGCCCGTGCTCCCGCCCCTGCCGTCACTTCCGTAACAGCAGGTCCGCCACCACCGCCCGGTGGTCGGACGCGGCGCTCTCCGGCACCCACGCCCTCCGCACGGTGATCCCCCCGTACCCACCGCTCCGGGGGCCGTCGTTCGAGCCACCAGTCGGGCTACTGCTCGGGCCGGCGCTCGGGTCGCTGCTCGGGTCGCTGCTCAGGCCGGCGCTCGGGCCGCCCTTCGACACCGCCACGAAGTCGATCCGCTTGACCGGGTCCTGCGCCGGGAACGTCGGCGCGCCCGGGTCCGCGTCCGTCAGCTCCCGCCACAGCGGGGCCAGTTCGGGGGCGGCGGGCTCCGCGTTGAAGTCGCCGAGCAGGATCTGCGGGCCCCGGTCCTCGGCCATGATCCGCCGGGTGTCGGCGACCTGCGCGACGCGGACGGCGGGGTCCGGGCGGTAGTCGAGGTGGGTCACGTACACGTGCACCGGCAGCCCCCGCACCCGTACGACGACCTCGCCGAACCCCGGGGCGGGGGCCGGGACCGGGTCCGGGTCCTGGGTGGAGAGGCGGGTGATCTCGTGGTTCTCGGCTCCCACGATCCGGTGCCGCGACAGCACGGCCACCCCGTACTCCGCCCGGGGGCCGCCCGGTTCGGCCGGGTCCAGGCTGTAGATCGGCGCGAAGGAGACGTGCATGCGCAGCCGCCGGGCCAGCTCGCCCGCGAGATCCCGCCACTCGCTGCGGGAACCCCAGTGCCGGTCGACTTCCTGAAGGCCGATCACATCGGCCTCCAGGGCACGGAGTTCGGCGGTCTGGCGGTCCAGGTCGAAGACGCCGTCCATGCCCGCGCCGGCGTGGATGTTGTACGTGGCGACTCGCAGCGGCAGGGCTGCGCCGTTCCCGCCCCCGCCGGCCGAGGAGCGGGGAGCAGTGGTCACGGCGGCAACGGCGGGCGATGCGGGGAGCGCTCCCGCGTACGCCCCCAAGAGGGCGGCAGAGAGGAGGAGTTGAGGGAGGCGAGGGGAACGGCGACGCAGAGACATGGCTCTCCAAACGGCCGAAAATCGCGCACTTGGTCAGAAACGTTGTCAGGTCAGCGTCGAGAACCGTACCGCCGGGCCGCCCCCGCGGTCCCGGCGGCGCGACCGGTCCGGCGCCGCGGAAACCGACTTGTACGACGTACAGGACTGCCTTACGGTGTACAGCACAGAGTCCTGTACACCGTAAGAGGCCGCACGACTGCGGCACCGTACGACCACCGTTCGCACCTCGCCGGCCCCGGCAACGGGCCACCGACCCATGGAGCCCAAGGAGCCCGCATGACGGCGCCCGCCGCAGAGCGACACCACCTCGCCCCCCAGGGGTATCCGCAGCGCTGGCTGATCCTCGGCGTCATCTGCCTGGCCCAGCTGACGGTGCTGCTCGACAACACGGTCCTCAACGTCGCGATCCCCTCCCTCACCAAGGAGCTGGACGCCTCCACCGCCGACGTGCAGTGGATGATCAACGCCTACGCGATCGTCCAGGCCGGTCTGCTGCTCACCGCGGGCAGCTCCGCCGACCGCTACGGGCGGAAGAAGATGCTGATGGTGGGCCTCGCCCTGTTCGGCGTCGGCTCGCTCGTGGCCGGGCTCGCCCAGTCCTCCGGCCAGCTCATCGCGGCCCGCGCGGGGATGGGCGTCGGCGGCGCGCTGCTGCTCACCACCACGCTCGCCGTCGTGGTCCAGATCTTCGACGACGAAGAGCGCGTCAAGGCGATCGGCATCTGGTCGACCGTCTCCTCCCTCGGTTTCGCGGCGGGCCCGCTGTTCGGCGGGTTCGTCCTCGAGCACTTCTGGTGGGGCGCGATCTTCCTCATCAACATCCCGGTCGCCCTGATCGCCCTGGCCGCCGTCGTCCGGCTCGTACCGGAGTCGAAGTCCGGTCAGGGCGAGCGGCCGGACCTGCTGGGCGCACTACTCTCCACGATCGGCATGACCGCCGTCGTCTTCGCGATCATCTCCGGGCCCGAACACGGCTGGGGCTCGGGCCGGGTGCTGCTGACGGCGTTCCTCGGCTTCGCGGTGCTGGCCGGGTTCGTGCTGTGGGAGCTGCACACCCCGTCCCCGATGCTCGACATGCACTTCTTCCGGAACCAGAAGTTCACCGGCGCGGTGGCCGGAGTCATCCTGGTCGCCTTCGGGATGACCGGCTCGCTCTTCCTGCTCACCCAGCACCTGCAGTTCGTCCTCGGGTACGGGCCGTTGGAGGCGGGGCTGCGGACGGCGCCGATGGCGCTCACCGTGGTCGCCCTCAACCTCACGGGTCTCGGCGCGCGGCTGGTCCGGAAGTTCGGCACGCCCCTCGTCATCGCGACGGGGATGAGCTGCCTGGCGGCCGGTCTCGCCGCGATCGCGGTGCTCGGCGGCGGGGGCGGGTACGGCGGGATGCTGTTCGGCCTGGTCGTGATGGGTGCGGGCGTCGCCCTCGCCATGCCCGCGATGGCCAACGCCATCATGAGCGCCATCCCGCCGGAGAAGGCCGGGGTCGGCGCGGGGGTCAACGGCACGCTCGCGGAGTTCGGCAACGGGCTCGGGGTCGCGGTGCTCGGCGCGGTGCTCAACGCCCGGTTCGCCACGCTCGTACCGGCCGCCGTCGGCGCGGCCTCGCTCCCCGCGGCCCTGGCCGCCGCCGACGGGCCCGCCGCCCGGGAGCAGATCAAGGACGCGTTCGCCGCGGGCTTGGAGACCAGCCAGCTCGTCGGCGCGGTCGCGGTGCTGGCGGGCGGCCTGCTCGCCGCGTTCCTGCTGCGCCGGGCCGAGCGGGCGGAGGAGCCGGCTGCCCGACCGGTTCAGGCGGTTGACCAGGTGGAAAAGGCCGGGAGCGGGGCAGAATCGACGGGACCGGAGGCATAGCATCGGACGGTACGGGCCCGGCGGACGGTGATCATCCGGTACGTCGTTCCGTCCGCAGGTCCGCAGGTCCGCGCAGGACGATCGGCAGGTCCGCAGGTCCGCAGGCCCGCAGGCCCGCGCAGGACGATCGGCAGGTCCGCGCAGGACGATCGGCAGGTCCGCGCAAGACAAGGGAGAGTGCGCCATGGTGTCCGCGTCCGACCGTGGGAAAGGCCCCGCGCGGACCAGCGTCTGGCTGGACCGGCGCACCCCCTCGCGCTCCCGCAGGTCCGAGTCCCCGGCCGGTCTCGACCGCGACCGGATCACCGAGGCCTCGGTGCGGCTGCTGGACGCCGAGGGCCTCGCCAAGTTCTCGATGCGCCGGCTCGCCGCCGAGCTGGACGTCACCGCGATGTCCCTCTACTGGTACGTCGACACCAAGGACGACCTCCTGGAGTTGGCGCTGGACTCGGTGTACGCCGAGATCACCCCGCCCGCCGAGGACGCCGACTGGCAGGTTCGGCTGCGCGAACTCGCCCGCAGCTATCGCGAGCTGATCGTCCGGCACATCTGGATCTCGCCGCTCGCCGGGACCTTCCTCAACATCGGCCCGAACTCGATGCTGTTCTCGTACGCCGTCCAGGATGTCGTCCGAGCCACCGGTCTGCCCCTGGAACGGCAGACGGGTGCGCTCTCGGCCTGCTTCCAGTTCGTGTACGGATTCGGCACCGTCGAGGGCCACTTCAAGGCGCGGTGCGACGCGACCGGGCTGACGGAGGACGAGTACCACCGGCACGCCATGGGCACGATCCGGGCCCAGCCGCACCTGCGGAAGATCGTCGAGTCCTCCGACGAGCTGATGGCGGCCCGGGGCGGGGACACGGTCGAGGAGATGCGCGAGCGGGACTTCGTCTTCGCGCTGGACCTGCTGGTCGCGGGCATCGAGGCGATGCGCGACCGGACCGGTTCCCCGGCTCGGTAGCCGCGCCCGCTCGGGAGCCGCCAGCAGCAGCGCCCCACGCTCCCTGGGCAGCCAGGGCAGCCAGGGCAGCCAGGGCAGCCAGGGCAGCCAGGGCGGCCCCGGGTCAGTAGCCGCGCCCCACGCTCCCAGGGTGGCCAGGGCGGCCCCGGGGTCAGTAGCCGCGCCCCACGTCCACCGTCAGTTCGGGCCGACGTCCCGCCGCCACGGACTCCCAGGCGGCGGTGAAGTCTCCGAGCACGTCCTCGTCCGTGGTGATCCCCGAGGAGTGCGAGGTGATGACCGTACGGGGCAGCTCCCACACCGGGTCCGCGGGCGCGGCCGGTTCCGCCGGGAGCACGTCCAGCACCGCCCGCCGCACCCGGCCCTCCCGCAGCGCGGTCTCCAGCGCCCCCAGGTCCACGGTCGCGCCCCGCCCCACGTTGACGAACGTCGCCCCGCGCACCGCGGCGAACCGGGCGGCCCCGAAGAAGCCCTCCGTGGCGGCCGTCAACGGCAGGGTGGAGATCACCCACCGGGCCCCGCCCAGCGCCCCGGTGTCCTCGGCGGCCCCGATCACCCGGTCGAAGCCGGGCACCACCCGGGCGGAGCCCGGCGCGGGCCCGGACCGTGACGCCCGCGCGACGCCCACGGTGTGCACCCCGCAGCCCTGCAACAGCCGCCCCACCGCCGCGCCGATGCGGCCGGTCCCGTAGACCAGGGCGGTCTGCCCGACGACGAGCTCGGAGGGAAGGCGCTCCCAGTGCGCGCGGGCGTGCCGATCGATGAACTCCGGTACGGACTGGCACTCGGCGAGCATCCAGCCCAGGACGTACTGGGCGATGCGCTCGCCCATCCGGCCCGCGGTCCGGGTCAGGAGCGCCGAGGCGGGCCAGGGGCCCCCGGCGAGCAGCGGGTCCGTCCCCGCGTTGACGCTGTGGAACCAGAGCAGCCGGCTCGTCCGCAGGGCGTCGGGCAGCGCGTCGCCCACGCAGAGCAGAGGCGCGTCGCCCGGCGGCGGGACGTCCCTCAGCGGCTCCACACCGCGCCCGGCGATCCGCTCCAACTCCCGTACGAGCCCGCCGTCCAGCGAGGGCGCGACCAGCAGCAGGGCCCGCGCGAGGGACTCCGGCGCGGGCAGCGGCGTCGGGAGGGGCAGCCCGCACGCGAGGACCGAGTGGGCCCGCCCCGAAGCGGACGTCCCCGAAGCGGACGCCCCCGGTACGGGCACCTCCGAAGCGGACGCTCCCGGTAGGGGCATCTCCGGAGCGGGCATCCCCGAAGCAGACGTCCCCGGTACGGGCGCCTCCGAAGCGGGTATCCCCGGTGCGGGCATCCCCGGGCCCGGCTCAGTGCTCGCCGGCATCGCGCGATCAGCTCCCCGGGGCCAGGTGGGCCGGGAAGCCGCCGGTGGCGACGGGGCCCCAGCGCTCCGGGGTGACCCGGATGATCGACTTGCCCTGCTTCAGCATCGCCGCCCGGTACTCGTCCCAGTCCGGGTGCTCCCCCGAGATGTTCCGGAAATACTCCACCAGCGGCTCGACCGAGTCCGGGGCGTCGAGCACTTCCGCCGAACCGTCGACCTGCACCCAAGGCCCGTCCCACTCGTCCGACAGCACGATCACGCTGACCCGCTCGTCGCGCCGGGCGTTGCGGGTCTTGGCGCGCTCGGGGTACGTCGACATGACGATCCGCCCCGAGTCGTCCACGCCGCAGGTCAGCGGGGAGCCCTGGGGGCGGCCGTCGGACCGGGTGGTGAGCAGGACCGCCCGGTGCCGGGGGCGTACGAACGCCAGCAACTCGTCGAGCTCCACGGCGGTGTTGGTCGCGATGTTCGGTGCCATGCCCACCACCCTACGACCGGGCCCGACGACCGGCCGGGCAGCGCCTCGCCCCACGACCGGCGCGACGCGGACCCGGGTCACGCCAGCGCCTCGCCCTGCACCGCCTGGATGTCCAGCTCCACGCGCAGGGTCGTGCCGATCGCGGAGATGCCCGCCTGGACGACCTGGTTGTAGTTCATCGCGAAGTCGTCGCGGCGCAGTTCGGCGGTGGCGTGAAAGGCCGCGCGCACCCCGCCCCACGGGTCGGGCCCGGTGCCGAGGTAGCTGAGGTCGAGGTCGACGGGGCGCGAGACGCCGTGCATGGTCAGCTCGCCGTGCACGGTCCAGCGGTCGGGGCCTGCCGGGTCCAGCGCGGTGGAGCTGTAGGCGATCTCCGGGTACCGGTCGACGTCCAGGAAGTCCGGCGAGCGCAGGTGCTTGTCCCGCATGCCGTTGCCGGTGTCGATGCTGGCCGCCCTGATCACCGCGTCGACCCGGCAGCGGGAGACGTCCCCGGCGATCTCGATCCGGCCGCCGAAGTCGGTGAACCGGCCGTGCACGCTGGAGATCCCCAGATGCTGGGCGACCGCGCCGACCGAGGAGTGCGCCGGGTCCAGCGACCAGGCCCCCGGTGGCGGCAGCTCTACCCCGCCCTGGCGGGCCAGCACGATCTGTCCGGCCTCGATCCGGCCGCTCGCGGTGACGAGGGCGGTGGAGGCGGCGGGGGCGTACCCGACCGCCGTGACGATCACCGTGTACGCGCCGGCCGCCAGGGAACCGTCCGTGCGGACGGCCCCGTCCTCGTCGGCCGTGGCGCGCAGCACCTGGGCGCCGGTCATGTCGGTGACCGTCACGACGGCGTGCTGGACCGCCCAGCCGTCCCGCGTCCGTACCTGTGCGCGAAGTCCCATCCCGTATCTCTCCTAGAAGCCCTAGCTCGATGACCCGCGGTGGCCGGTTCCGGCCCGTGGGGCACATGAGTCGGGCCCCGGGGCGGGTACGGCGGGCCGTCCCCTGCCTGCCGTACCCGCCAC
>NZ_JBHXJG010000234.1:0-11426 GCF_042723425.1 Streptomyces sp. NPDC058375
TCTTTATTCCGGGTTTACCAAAAACTGACCGGGTGGTCTATCTCACCACCCGTCAACCCCGTATTACGGTCGCGTAGGTCACATCGAACGATGCAGGATAAGTCCTTGTGGCAGACGATTCGAGAAACAACCAGCAGCACATCATCGGGTCGTACGCGGCGATCGGCGACAGTTTCACCGAGGGCGTCGGCGACCCCGGCCCCGACGGGACCTATCTCGGCTGGGCGGACCGCTTCGCGGTGCTCCTCGCCGACCGGCTCCCGGCCCCCGATGCGGCGGCCGGCTCCGAGGACTTCCCGCACGAGGACTCCCCGCACGGGGGCTTCCGCTACGCCAATCTCGCCGTACGAGGACGTCTCCTCGACCAGATCGTCGAGGAGCAGATCCCGCGCGCCAAGGAACTGGCCCCGGACCTGGTCAGCTTCTGCGCGGGCGGCAACGACATCATCCGGCCCGGCACCGACCCCGACGACCTCGCCGAGCGTTTCGAGCGGGCCGTCGCCGACCTGAGCAACGCCGTCGGCACGGTCATGGTCACCACCGGCTTCGACACCCGGGGCGTTCCGGTGCTCCGCCACATGCGCGGCAAGATCGCCACGTACAACGTCCATCTGCGGGCGATCGCGGACCGCTATCGGTGCCCCGTGCTCGACCTGTGGTCGCTGCGCTCCGTCCAGGACCGGCGCGCCTGGGACGCCGACCGGCTGCACCTGTCGCCCGAGGGCCACACCCGCGTCGCGCTCCGCGCCGCCCAGGTCCTCGGCCACGACGTGCCCGCCGACCCGGACCAGCCCTGGCCCCCGCAGGCCCTGCGCCGCCCCTTCGACGAACGGCGCGACAACATCCAGTGGGCCCGCGAATACCTGGTGCCCTGGATCGGCCGGCGGCTGCGCGGCGAGTCCTCCGGCGACCACGTCGAGGCGAAGCGCCCGGACCTGCTGCCGCTCTAGCCCTTCAGGGCTTCAGCAGCGGAAGCGCACGCCGGGACGGGTTCGGCACGACGAGCCCGTCCGGCGGCGTGCCCGGGCCGTACCCGGCCGGTATCCGCTCCAGGACACCGCCCGCGAACACGTCGTACAGCGGCAGCGACTCCAGATGCACATAGCCGATGTGGCAGTCGCACACGGCCAGCGGACACGCCCGCGGGCCGAGCGCCCGGCGGTAGCTGCCGTCGTACAGATTGCCCAGCTCCGCCTTGACGAAGTGACAGCGCCGCACCGTGCCGTCCCCGTCCACCGAGATCACCGACGCGCCCGTCCGGCAGGGCAGCCCCGCCGAGCGGTGCGGGTCACGGCTGTAGGGGAACAGCGGATCCAGCTCCGTCCACCGCGCCGCCTCCTCGTCGGTGTACGTGTGCCCCTCGGCGGCGTTCACCCAGAGATAGACCTCGCCCGGCAGCGCCGCCCGCAGCCGCCGCGCCTCGTCGAGATGCTCGTCGAACCCCACCACGCCCACGCTGTAGCGGATCCCCTTCGCGGACAGCTCCCGGCACTTGCCGAGAAACCGCTCGTACGGGGTCTGCCCCGGGTGGTACGTGCACCAGAGCGCGATCCGCTCCGGATCGGCGTCGGCCAGCCAGTCGGTACGGCCGCTCAGGTTCGTCTGGATCGCGACCCGGCCGATGTGCGGCAGCTGCGACAGCTCGGTCAGCGCCCGCCGGTACCAGGAGCGCACCAGCCCCTCGCCCCACGGGGTGAACAGCACGGAGAGCCGGTCGCCGGTCTGCGCCGCGGCCCAGCCGGTGAACCGCTCCAGCGCCTCGCGGTCCGCCGTGAGCTGCGCCCGGCTGTCCCGCCGCTTGGCGAACGGGCAGTAGGGGCAGTCGTAGTCGCAGGAGGCGAGCGGGCCCCGGTAGAGAATCGTCAGGTCCATGGCCCGGTCACTTCCGTTCGTACGCGGCCATCGCGGCCCGCACCCCGGGGGAGAACAGCGCCGGGCCCAGCGCGTCGGAGTGGGCGAGACCCGACGGGGACAGCCGCAGCAGGCCCTCCGGCGCCGACGTGTCCAGCCAGCCGCGCGCCGCGAACCCCGCCAGCTCGGCCGGGAAGTCCGCGCCCGGATCCGTACCGAACCGGGCCCGGTACTCCGCCACCGGCAGCCCCGCCGCCTGGAGCAGCGACTGCAGCAGGTGCCGCCGGCGCGCCTCGTCCGCGTCGACGTACCGGCCGACCTCGGCCCGGGAGAAGTCCTCGGTGGCGGTGAAGTCGTCGATGATCGACCGGATCTCCCGCATGTCCACCGCGTAGTCGAAGGAGTAGTGCAGGGCGGAGGTGTACGAACGCGCCCCGCAGCCCAGCCCGATCATGCCGTCGGTCTGGCAGGCGTAGTCCTCCGGGCCCGCCTGCTCACGCGGGGCGTCGGTCCGCCGGAACATCCGCATCGACACCTGCTCGTAGCCGTGCGCCAGCAGATGATCCCGCCCCACCGCGTAGAGCCGCAGCCGCTGCTCGTCCCAGGCGGCGTCCTCCAGGGCCTGCGCCTCCGGGCCGGTCACGGCCGGACCGAGGCGGTGCAGGCCGGTGAGCGGGCGCACGTACAGCGGATACAGATACAGCTCCTCCGGCCGCCAGGCCAGCGCCGCCTCCAGCGAGGCGAGCCAGCTGCGCTCGGTCTGCCCGTCGATGCCGTAGATCAGGTCGATGTTCAGCACCGGGATCCGGGCCTCGCGGATCCGGCCGAGCGCCGCCTCCACCTCGGCGCGGCGCTGCGGACGGACGGCCGCCCGGGCCTCCTCGTCCACGAAGCTCTGGACGCCGATGCTGATCCTCGTGGTGCCCCGGTCGGCGAGCACCGCCAGCCGGTCCGCCGTCGCCGTGGACGGGGAGGTCTCCGCCGACAGCGGCACCGAGCGCAGTTCGGCGCCCATCCGCTTCTCCGCTATGTCGCAGAGCCGCTCCAGCTCCCCGGCGGTCAGGAACGTCGGCGTGCCGCCGCCGAACGCCGCCGCCGCGAACCGCACCGGCTCCGCGTCGCCCAGCGCGTCCCGCACCGCCAGAGCCTGCCGGTCCAGCGCGTCCAGATAGCGCGTCGTCAGCTCCTCGGGCGCGCCGATCCGGGTGAAGAGGTTGCAGAAGCCGCAGCGGATCTCGCAGAACGGTATGTGGAGGTAGAGGGAAAGCGCGTCCTTCGGCTCCGCCGCCCACAGCGACCGCAGGGCCGGGCGGTCCTCCAGCGGACGGTAGGCCGTCTTGTGCGGATAGGCGTAGACGTAACTCTCGTACGGCCGGACGGCGGGGAGGGCGGGAGTGCCGGTGGTGATCGTCATCGGGCGGTCCCCGGTTCTGGGGTTGCGGGCGGGTCGAGGAAGAAGTGGGCGTACGGGACGGTCCAGACGGCCGGGTGGCCCAGCCGGTGACCGGTGTAGCCGTCGTCGCCGTAGGCGGTGCCGTGGTCGGAGCAGACGATGGCGAAGCACCGGCGGCGGCTGCTCGCGGCGGCGAAGAGCCGCCCGATGTGCCGGTCCACGTACTCCAGGGCCGCCGCGTGCGTGGCCCGGGAGTCGCCCGCCTCGCGGGTAGCCCCGGGCTGATGGAACCAGTTCGGCTGATGCAGGGCGGACACGTTGACGAAGAGGAACAGCCGCTGCTCGCGGGGGAGCGCCGCGACGACCTCCTCCGCCCTGGTCACCTGCTCCTCGAACGAGGTGGGGGAGGCGACGCCGAAACCGGGCTCCCAGTGGCTCTCCTGGAACATCCCGGGCAGCACCGAACCGAGCGCCCCCTGACGGTTGAAGAAGCCGACCCCGCCGATGCACACCGTGCGATACCCCTCGGCGGCCAGCCCCGACACCAGATCAGGGGTGTCGAACACGAACGTGCCGTCCGCCGTCGTCTCGCTGCCCGCGAACCGCGCCGCGAACAGCCGCGGATGGGGCCCCGGGGAGGCGGGCGTCGGCAGGAACCCGGCGAACATCGCCTGGTGCGAGGCGTAGGTGAAGCTGCCCGGAGCGTGCCGCTCCTCCCAGCCCCCGCCGGGCAGATGCCGGACCAGGTTCGGGATGCGCCCGGCGGCCGCCAGCTCGACGGCGACGTCGTGGCGCAGGGTGTCCAGGGTGACCAGCAGCAGATCATGGCTGCCCACCGCCTCGCCCATGTCGGGCCGGCCGGGACTGCCGGGACTGCTGAGGTTTCCGGGCCTGGTGGGCCCGGGGGAGGCGGCGGGGTCAGGTAGCGGTGACGGCACGGTGGTTCCTTGCTCGGTCCAGTACGGCGGCGACCTGCGCCGCATAGGTGTCCAGGCCCTCGGCGCCGCTGCCCGGCAGACCGGTCAGTCCGGGCAGCAGATCGCCGAAGGCGTTGACCTCGCCGACGGCGAAGCGCCGCCACCCGGCCGTGGGCAGGAGGTCGACGCCCACACAGGGCGTCCCGGGGAAGCAGGCCGCGGCCCGCTCACACATCGCCAGCGCCTCGCGCCAGCAGCCGCCCGCCGCCGCCACGGCGCCCCGCACCTCGTCGAGGTCGCCGCGCGCGCCGCCGAGATGCAGATTGGTCATGGGGCTCAGGCTCGTCCGCACCACGGCGTGCGTAGCCCGGCCGCCGACCACCACGATCCGCAGATCCGCGGCCCGCCCCAGCTGGGACGCCTTCGGCAGCCAGCGCTCGATGTGCAGCCCGTCCGGGGCCAGCGCGTCCACGACCGCGCCGACCTCCGCCTCCGAGGTGTAGCGCCGGACCCGCAGCGAGTTGAACAGCCGCCCCGACGCGTCCCGTTCCACCGAGGTGCTCGCCCGGACCCGGCCGGGCCCTGCCGTCTCCACCGCCAGCACCCCGGAGGCGGAGGAGCCGTGCGCGAGCTTCACGAACGCCCGGGGCATCCGGTGCTCGCGCAGCAACTCCCGTACGTCGGACCAGCCGCGCACCGGGGCCGCCCCCGGTCCTGACGTCGGCGAGGCGGGCACGGGAACTCCCGCGCGGTCGAGAAGCCCGTGGCACAGCCGCTTGTCGAAGAGCACGGCGATGTCGGCGGGGGAGCCCAGCAGCTCTGCGCTCGCCGTGGACGCCGCGCCCGCGACCGCCTCCACCGCCGCGGTGAAGCGCGCGTACCACCGGGCGGAGCCCTCCACCCGGGTCGGGTCGTCGACCCCGCGCAGCAGCCGTTCCACCTCGGCGTCCTCGCCGGGCGAATCGATCCGCACGCTCTCGCCGGGACGGAACGCCGCCTCGCCGCGCAGCACCTGGAGCCAGGGCACGACCCGGGCCGGCGACAGGCCGGCGGCCCGCACGGCCTCCCCGAAGAAGGCGACCCGGCGGTTGTCCGGATTGCCGACGACCGCGAAGCGCGGCACCGAGCCGTCGCCGGGGCTACTCACTGACCGCGACATAGCGCTCCGGCTCCTCGTCTTCCTCGTCCGGGTCCGCGTAGTCCTCCTCGGCCTCGCCACCCTCGACCACGGCAGGGGCGCATGCGGTCCTGATGCGGTCCAGCAGCGGCTCGGTGAGGTAGTGGTGGCGCAGGTCGAGCGTGGACAGGTGGTTCAGGGGCTGCCCGTTGAGCAGGGCCTCGCCGCCCGCATCGCTCAGGGTGCCCATCGACAACGCCAGGGTCTCCAACTGGGCGACGACGGGCGCCGAACCCACGGCGGCGGCGATCTCGTCCTGGATCTCACTGTTCTGCAGCCCCAGATGGCGCAGCCCGGGGAACAGACCGCCCGACAGGACCGGCCGGATATCGTCGATCGTGGCGTCGCCCCCGTACCAGGAACTGCCGAACCACAGGTCCAGCCGCTCCAGCGCGGGCAGTTCGCTCGCGGCGACCGCCCGCACCAGCCCGCCGGGCAGACCGCCGGACTCGAAGCGCAGCGACTTCAGCGCCGTGTGACGCAACGGGCGCAGTCCGAGGCCCGCGTGACCGCAGCCGCGCACGCCGAACTCCTCCAGCAGCGGCAGCGCTTCGAGCGCCGGGGTGACGTCGCACATGCGCAGCCAGGACACCTCGCACTCCTCGCTCACCACATCGGCGAGGAAGAGCCCGCGCAGCGCCGGGAAGAGCGGTGCGTCATCGACGAGCAGCTCCAGCACCTCGTCGAACGGCGTGTAGTCCGTACGCCACCAGGGCCCGATGACGAGCGCCCGGACCCGCTCCGTGTCCACCACGTCCTGGAACTGGTCCCACAGGGTGATGAAGTCCGTGTCCTCGCCGTAGTCGCACTGCAGCCGCCAGGCCACGGAGTCGGCGGCGGGCAGAGCTCCGGACGACGGCTCAGGAGTGTGGACCGGCAGCCCGTGGAAGCGGTCGAAGTGCCGAATGCCGATGTACGTCATGACGCCCTCCCCCTACTCCGAGACGGCGGTGTAGCGGCCCTCGGCGCCACGGTCGCCCCAGGGCTCGCACTTCTCGGAGAGATCGACCCGCACGCCGTGCGGCTCCAGGGCGGCGCGCACCCGCTCCTCCATCGCCCCGGTGAGGAAGTGGTGGTGGAGATCGAGGAGTTCCAGGTGGGTCAGCGGCTGACCTTCGAGGAGGGCGGCCGCCCCCTCGTCGCCCAGCGTCCCGTTCGACAGGTCGAGAACCCGCAGCTGGGCGACGACCGGAGCCGAGGCGACGGCGGCGGCGACCTCGTTCTGGATCTCGCTGTTGCGCACGCCCAGGTGGTCCAGCCGGGGGAAACGGGTGCCGGAGAGCAGCGGAGCGAGGTCCGCGACGTCGGTGTTCCCCTCGTAGGCGGACACCCCGAGCCAGAGGTCCAGCCGCTCCAGCGCGGGCAGTTCGCTCTCCAGCACCCCGCGCACCACCTCGACCGGCAGCCCGCCCGCCTGGATGGTCAGCGACCGCAGCCGCTCGTGCTTCATCGGCGGGAACACCAGGCCGCTGCCGCCGCGCACCCCGAACTCCGTCAGCGCCGGGAAGGCGGCCGGCAGCGCCGTCACGTCCGCGTGCTCGATCCAGGTGATCTCGGCCTCCTCCGCCTCCAGATCCCCGACGAACACCGCCTCCAGCGAGGTCAGCCGGTCGGCGGCGGCGATCACCAGGTCGATCGGCACGGAGGAGTTCTCCTCGTACGCCTCGCCCCACTGACCGATGATCAGGGCCCGGACCCCGGCCGGATCGACGGTGTCCAGGAAATCGGCGAACTCCGCCTCCCAGGGGCGGTCGTCGTCGTACGGGTCGACGGAGACGCGCCAGGCCACGGAGTCCGCGGCGGGCCGGGAGCCCCCGTCGGTCGTGTGCCGGAAGTCGACGGCCGGAAGGCCGCCGAACTCGTGCAGATGCTGCGCACCGTACATGGCCCTGAGCTCCTGATCCTGGGGACGGCTGATGTCCGCAAGGTCTATCAAGCCGCACTGACAACGCCGCGACCGGGATCCACCCGGGCCGCCGTGAAGGTCCGTTGTCAGACCCTGCCCGTAGCGTTTTTCGCAGGGTCGGCACAGCGGGTGCCGCGACCGGGGGGAGACGTCTGTGTACCGGCAGGGCGATGTACTGATCATGGAGCTGGAGGAGTCGGCCGTGCCCGCTCCCTTCCTGGAGGCCCCGGGCGAACTGCGCGACGGGCGGGGGCGGCTGGTGCTCGCGCTGGGCGAGGTCACCGGACACGCGCACGCCGTGCAGGGCCCCGGCCGGCTGATCCGGGAAGCGGGACAGTTCGGCCCGATGCTGCTCCATCTCCCCGAGGGCGGCCGGGTGGTGCACGAGGAGCACGCGGTGATCCCGCTCCCCAAGGGCTGGTTCCGCGTCGTGCGCCAGCGGGAGTACGCACCGGGCGCGGTCCGCATCGTGGCGGACTGACCGGCACACCGGAGCGGTCAGTCCGCCATCCAGAGCGAGCACATCGAACGAGCACAGCCTTCCAGAACGAGCACAGCAGGGGACGGGGACAACGGATGCAGAACGTGAACTCCTGGCGGAGCGTGGCGGCGGCGACCGGCCGGGCGGACCGGGCGGCGGCCGAGGCCGGGGTGCGGTCCGCCTACCGCACCGCCGGACTGGCCGAGCCGGACCGGATCATCTGGGCCGCATCGCCCCGGGCCGCCGTCGAGGCGGTGGAGAAGCTGACCGACGCCGGACGGTCGGTGCGCGAGGAGGTCCGCACCCGCCCCTGGGCCGAGGAGCGCCGCCGGATGTACGACGAGCTGGGCCCGGCGGGCTGGTCGGCGCTCTGGTCCGCCACCGGGGCCCAGCTGTGGGAGACGACGGCCGCGCTCGCCGAGCGCATACGGACCGGGGTCGTCGCCGATCTGGCGCCCCGGCCCCAGGACGAGGGGGCCGTCAGGCTGGTGCTCCTGGACGCCGTGCTCGGCCAGCACGACGCCGCATGGCTCGCGGCCTTCGACGGGCGCGGCGACCGGCTGACGGGCCTCGCGAAGGTGGCCCGCAACGCCGGCTGGTGGTGGCCCTACGAGAGGGCCGTGGTCATCAGCGAGCGGCCCGACATCCTCCACCGCGACGAGGCGGGCCGGCTCGACCACGGAGAGGGACCGGCCCTCGCGTACGGGGACGGGTTCGCCCTCCACGCCTGGCGCGGCATGCCGGTGCCCGCCGCGTTCCTGGCCGAGCTGTCCTCCCTCACCCCCGAGCGGATCCGCGCCGAGGAGAACGCGGAGCTGCGCCGCGTGATGCTGGAGTATTACGGCTACGACCGGTATCTCACCGAGTCGGGCGCCGAGCCCGTCCACCGCGACGAGACGGGCATCCTCTGGCGCATCGCCCTCGACGGCGACGAGGACGTGGTGATGGTCGAGGTGGTCAACTCCACCCCCGAGCCGGACGGCACGTACCGCACCTACTGGCTGCGCGTGCCGCCCGCCACCCGGACCGCGAAGGACGGGGTCGCCTGGACGTTCGGACTGGAGGGGGCGGCCTACACACCGGTGCGCCAGACCTGAGGGTCCGCGCGGTCAGCCGCCGACGGGGGAGCCGGACAGGTCCGCGAGATCGATGCCCAGCTCGCGGGCGAGCGCCTCGTCGGTCCACCGCAGCATCGTGGACCGGGACAGCGGACCCGCGTACGAGGTCGTCTGCACCGCCATCCCGTCAAGGAGGGCGGTCAGCCGCCAGGCCGCCGACCGGGGATCCTCGCACCGGAACTCTCCGGCGGCGGCGCCCTCCTCGATGACCTGGGCCAGCTCCGCCTTCCACCGCTGGTCGAGGTCGCCCGCTACCTCACGGAGGGCGGGGTCGCGCAGGGAAGCCGCCCAGCCCTCGATCCACAGCCGCCAGCCCTTGGCCTGCCCCGTCGGCGCATACCACCGCACGGCCGCCCGCAGCCGGCGCACAGCGCTGGTGCGGCGGGCCAGCAGCTTGCGGAGGTGGGCGAGATCGGCCTCGGCCGCGTACGCGAACGCCGCCGCGACCAGCTTCTCCTTGGTCGAGAAGTGGTAGAGGACGAGCGCGTTGCTCACGCCCAGCACCGAGGCGACGTCGGCGATCCGCACGGACGAGACCCCGCGGACCTCGATCTGCTCGACCGCCGCGCGCAACAGCTCCTCACGCCGCTCCGCCACGTTCAACCGGACTCTTGCCACCGGGACACCCTAACGAATGGGCCAGGTCAACAAATGGGCCAGGTCAACGAAGGGGCCAGGTCAGCGACGGTGCTACGGCGGCCGGCGGAGGCGGCGGGCAGGTGCGCGCACCGGAATCCTGCGGCCGCCCCGGACGTTGCATCCTGCATGACGCGCATCGAACCGGCACAGGAAGCACTGCTCCGTCTCTTCGGCGAGCACGACGGCGGTGTCCTGGTCACCCTGAAGCAGGACGGACGCCCTCAGCTGTCCAACGTCAATCACGCCTACTACCCCGACGAGCAGGTGATCCGCGTCTCGATCACCGAGGGCCGCGCCAAAACCCGTAACCTGCGGCGCGACCCCCGGGCGAGCTACCACGTCACCAGCGACGACCGCTGGGCCTGGAACGTCGCCGACGGCGCCGCCGAGCTGACCCCGCCCGCCGCGGCGCCCGACGACGCCACGGTGGAGGCCCTGATCACGCTCTACCGGGACGTCCGGGGCGAGCACCCCGACTGGGACGACTACCGGCGGGCCATGGTCCAGGACCGCAGAGTGCTGCTCACCCTGCACATCGACCACGTCTACGGGCAGCCGCGTGGCTGACACCCCCGCCGGCCGGACCGGCTGCCCCGTTCAGCATCTTCTGCTCGCCCTGTCGTACAGGCCGATCATAATGAGACGACACCGACTCCCTCAGGAGATGTTGTGACCGGCGCTGACTACTTGCTTCCGCTCCGCACCAAGCTGCGCTCGATGCGCACCGAGTCCTTCGGGGCCGATCCGGCCGGAGCGCGGATGGAGCGCATCCGCCGCTCGCCCCATTTCGTCGACGGTGCGTTCCAGAACCCGGTGGGGGCCCGGATCAGGCCCTCCGGGTCCACCGTCGAATTCGCCAAGACCTATTTCCAGAAGGAGCAGCGGGCCGTCAGGACGCCGAACGGCGCCGTGCCCGTCCACCCCACCACGCTCGCCGATCTGGCCGTACCGCCCGTCAGCGGGCTCCGGCTGACCTGGATGGGCCACTCCAGCGTGCTGGCGGAGATCGACGGCCGACGGATCCTGTTCGACCCGGTCTGGGGCGATCGCTGTTCCCCGTTCCCGTTCGCCGGTCCCAAGCGGCTGCACCCCACTCCGCTGTCGCTGGCCGCGCTCGGACCCGTCGACGTCGTCGTGATCTCCCACGACCACTACGACCACCTCGACCTGCCGACGATCCGCGCCCTGGCCGGCACCGACACGGTCTTCGCCGTGCCGCTCGGCGTCGGAGCCCATCTGGAGCGCTGGGGTGTGCCCGCCGCCCAGATGCACGAGCTCGACTGGAACGAGACCGCGACGGTCGCCGGGATCAGCCTCACCGCCACCCCCGCACGCCACTTCTGCGGGCGCGGGCTGCGCAACGGGCAGCACACCCTCTGGGCGTCCTGGGTCGTCACCGGCCCGGAGCATCGGATCTACCACAGCGGGGACACCGGTTACTTCCCCGGCTTCCGGGACATCGGCGCCGAGCACGGGCCCTTCGACGCCACCATGATCCAGATCGGCGCGTACGCGGAGTTCTGGCCGGACATCCACATGACCCCCGCCGAAGGCATGCGCGCCCACCTGGACCTCCAGGGCGGCCGCCCGCACGGTGTGCTGCTCCCGATCCACTGGGGCACCTTCAACCTGGCGCCGCACGCCTGGGCGGAGCCGGGCGAATGGACGAAGGACGCCGGTGAGGAGGCCGACCAGCCGGTGGCGTTCCCCCGGCCGGGCGAACCGTTCGAGCCGGCCGGAATCCTCCCCGTGGAGCCCTGGTGGCGAGCGCTGTCGCCCGTCCTCGCCCGCCCGTGGCGCCTCTCCGGGAAGCAGGCCGGATCCGCGCCCGGCCCCGGCCCCGCACCGGCGGCGCGGGGCGACCTCGACCTCGCCGGGGAGCGCTGACCGCGCACAGCTGACCGCGCACAGGATGCACGGCTCGGGGCCTGTCTCTTATACACA
>NZ_JBHXJG010000235.1:0-11386 GCF_042723425.1 Streptomyces sp. NPDC058375
GATCACCGGTCCGGGCCCTTCCGTATGTTCTGCGAGATATGTTCTGCGAGATGGCCCGCGGGGTGTCAGCCGGCCTTCTTCGCGCCACCGACTGCGGCGATCGCGCCGATGCCGAGGAAGAGGTACGTCATGAAGTCGGCCTCCTGCGACCAGGCGTCCGTCACGGTGTCGAAGTGGTCGCCGACGACCTCGGAGAACGGGATCTGCGCCAGGTCGGCCAGCACCATCGAGATGCCGATGAGCTGACCGATGTAGACCGCGCCGACCGAGAAGACCGCCGACGCGGCGATGACGGCCGGGTTGGAGCCGCCGACCTTGCTCGCCGCGAAGCCGACCAGGAAGCCGACGCCGACCGCCGCGTAGCCGACCTCGCGCTCGATGGAGCCCGCGATCACGCCGTACAGGATGCCCGCGACGATCGCCGCACCGAGTGCGACCCCCACGCCGAGCAGGATGTTGTTGCGGGCCGGGGGAGCCGGGGTGAACGGCGCGCCACCGGCGAACGGGGCGCCCTGGCCGGGCTGCTGACCCGCGAACGGATTGCCGGCCGGGGCCGGGGGCTGCTGGCCGTAGGGGTTGCCGGTGGGCGCGCTGGGAGCCTGCTGGCCGTAGGGGTTGCCGGTGGGCGCGCCGGGAGCCTGCTGGCCGTACGGGTTGCCGGTCGGGGCGGTGGGCTGACCCGGCTGGCCGACGTACGGGTTGCCGTCGACGGGCTGACCGCCGAAGGGCTGCTGGGGCTGGTTCGGCGGCTGCACGGGCTGACTCACGGTGGGGCTCCCCCTGGGACGGCTGCACACGCGTGTGCGTAGTTCGCACGTCTGTGCGCTCTGTGACGCCGCAGAGTAGCAGCACCGTCCGGATCCGGTCACTGACGATCTTTCGACGGCCCGTCACATCCCGGGGCTCCTCCTACAGCCGGTGCGCGGCCCCCGCCGGAGTCGCCCCCCGGGTGTCCAGGAGCAGTTGGGCCTTCACCGCGAGGCCCTGGAGGTCGTAGGTGCGGTGCTGCTGGAGCAGTACGGTCAGGTCGGCCGCGGCCGCCGCCTCGTACAGCGAGTCGGCGCGCGGGACGGGGCGTTCGCGTACCCGCCAGTCCAGGACGTGCGGGTCGTGGTAGCCGATCTGGGCGCCCATGTCCATCAGCCGGGCGGCGATCTCCCGGGCGGGCGCGGCCTCCTGGTCGGCGCTGTCCGGCTTGTAGGTGACGCCGAGCAGCAGCACGCGCGCGCCCCGCACGGACTTGCCGTGCTCGTTCAGGAGGGTGGCGCAGCGCCGGATGACGTAACTGGGCATCCGGTCGTTGATCTCCTGCGCCAGCGAGACCATCCGCAGCGGGTGTCCGGGGGTGCCGGTGCTGTAGGGCGTGCAGCCGGGGTCCACCGGGACGCCGTGCCCGCCGACGCCGGGGCCGGGGCGGAAGGGCTGGAAGCCGAACGGCTTGGTCTCCGCGCACCGGATGACGTCCCAGAAGTCGACGCCGAGGTCGTGGCAGAGCACCGCCATCTCGTTGACCAGCGCGATGTTGACGTGCCGGAAGTTGGTCTCCAGCACCTTCGTCATCTCCGCCTCGCGCGGTCCGCGGGCCCGGACGACCTTGTCGGTGAGCCGTCCGTAGAAGGCGGCGGCCGACTCGGTGCAGGCAGGGGTGAGGCCGCCGATGACCTTGGGCGTGTTGGCCATGGTGTGGGTGCGGTTGCCGGGGTCGAGCCGGCCGGGGGAGCAGGCGAGGTGGAAGTCGCGTCCGGCGACGAGTCCGGAGCCCTCTTCGAGCAGGGGGCGCAGGACGTTCTCGGTGGTGCCGGGCGGTACGGCGGATTCCAGCAGCACGGTGGTGTGCGGGCGCAGCCGGGCGGCCAGGGCGCGGGCGGCGTCGCCGAGCGCGGTGAGGTCGACGGTGCGGTCGGGGCCGAGCGGGGTGGGGGAGCAGATCACGGCGGTACGGACCCGGCCCAGCTCGGCGGGGTCGGTGGTGGGGCGGAAGCCGCCGGAGAGCATGCGGCGGATCCCGGACGCGGTGAGGGTGCCCTCGACGGGGCTGCGGCCCGCCCTGAGCTCCGCGTAGGGGCGTGGATCGGGGTCGTAGCCGATGGTGTCGATTCCGGCGGTCACGGCGGCCTGGGCGAGGGGCAGGCCGAGGTGACCGAGTCCGATGACGGCGAGGTCCGCGGGCATACAGGAAGACCCCCTAAGTGCGGAGAGCGAAGATCGCAACTGCTGTGGACAGTGCAATGTCAGAATAGGCGTAAATATGACCTATATGTCGCATTCTGTGGTTCCGGACGTCCGGGTGTTGTCCACAGGCGGTGGCTGAACTCGGGGAGCGCGGACAGAATCGAGGGGTGGACACGGGCGGCCGGCCCCTCGGCCGGGTGGCACTCCCGTGTCCGACCACCCCGATCCACCGGGAGGCAGCAGTGAGGACAGCGACACTGGGACCGGCCGAGCGCACCGCCGCGCTCGCCGCCATGGCCGAGCGCGAACTGGACGTGCTGGTCGTGGGGGCGGGCGTGGTCGGCGCGGGCACGGCGCTGGACGCCGCCACCAGAGGCCTGACGACCGGCCTGGTCGAGGCGCGCGACTGGGCGTCCGGCACATCGAGCAGGTCGAGCAAGCTGATCCACGGCGGCCTGCGCTATCTGGAGATGCTCGACTTCGCCCTGGTCCGGGAGGCGCTCAAGGAGCGCGGGCTGCTCCTGGAGCGGCTCGCCCCGCACCTGGTGAAGCCCGTGCCCTTCCTCTACCCCTTGCAGCACAAGGGCTGGGAGCGGCTCTACGCCGGCTCCGGCGTCGCGCTGTACGACGCGATGTCGGTCTCCTCCGGCCACGGCCGCGGCCTCCCCGTCCACCGCCACCTCTCCCGCAAGCACGCCCTGCGGGTCGCCCCCGCGCTCAAGAAGGACGCCCTGGTCGGCGCCCTCCAGTATTACGACGCCCAGATGGACGACGCCCGCTTCGTCACCGACCTGGTGCGCACCGCCGCGTCCTACGGCGCCCACGTGGCGAACCAGGCCCGGGTCGTCGGCTTCCTCCGCGAGGGCGAGCGGGTCGTCGGCGCGCTCGTCCGGGACGTCGAGAGCGGCACGGAGTACGAGGTCCGCGCCAAGCAGGTGGTCAACGCGACCGGCGTGTGGACCGACGACACCCAGGGGCTCATCGGCGAGCGCGGACAGTTCCACGTCCGGGCCTCCAAGGGCATCCACCTGGTCGTCCCCAAGGACCGCATCCACTCCTCCACCGGCCTCATCCTGCGCACCGAGAAGTCCGTCCTCTTCGTCATCCCCTGGGGCCGGCACTGGATCATCGGCACCACCGACACCGACTGGGATCTGGACAAGGCCCACCCGGCCGCCTCCAGCGCCGATATCGACTATCTCCTGCAGCACGTGAACTCCGTCCTGAACACCCCGCTGACCAGGGATGACGTCCAGGGCGTCTATGCCGGGCTGCGGCCCCTGCTGGCCGGCGAGTCGGACGCCACCAGCAAGCTCTCGCGGGAGCACACCGTCGCCCACCCCGCCCCCGGCCTGGTCGTCGTGGCGGGCGGCAAGTACACGACGTACCGCGTCATGGCGAAGGACGCGGTGGACGAGGCGGTGCACGGACTCGACCAGCGGGTCGCCGCCTGCGTCACCGAGGACACCCCGCTGATCGGGGCCGAGGGGTACAGGGCCCTGTGGAACGCGCGCGCCCGGATCGCGGCCCGCACCGGACTCCATGTCGCCCGGGTGGAGCATCTGCTCAACCGGTACGGCTCAATGACGGAAGAAATTCTGGAACTGATCCTCGCCGACCCCGCCCTGGGCGAACCCCTGCCCGCCGCCGACGACTATCTGCGCGCCGAGATCGTCTACGCGGCCTCCCACGAGGGCGCCCGCCATCTGGACGACGTGCTGACCCGGCGCACCCGGATCTCCATCGAGACCTTCGACCGGGGCACCCTCAGCGCCCGGCTCTGCGCGGAGCTGATGGCGCCGGTGCTGGGCTGGGACCAGGGGCGGATCGACCGGGAGGTCGAGCACTACGAGAAGCGGGTGGAGGCCGAGCGCGAATCCCAGCGGCAGCCCGACGACCTCACGGCGGACGCCGCCCGGCTCGGCGCACCGGACATCGTGCCGATCTAGGAGGGCCCCTTCGGCGCCCCCCTGCCCCGGCGAGCCCCGGACGGCGGCCACCGCCTGTTGCCTCCGGGGCAGTTGGGCCCCATCGGTCCCGTGGGGCGGGGCGGTGGGCCGGTCCGGCCTGGACGGGGAGGCCGGGTTGGTAGGAGGCTGTGGGAGATTCCTCCATGGGCCGCGGCGCGGCGGACCCCGGACCCGGCACCAGGACCGGTCCCGGGGTGAGGGACAATGAACGCTCTGCCAGGGCGGGTTGATCGCAGAGGGGACGCATGTCGGAGGCGGAGCAGGCACGGGAGCCCCAACGGGACAAGAACGGTCGTCTCCTCGCGGGGCGCTACCGGCTCGGTGAGGTGCTCGGCCGGGGTGGCATGGGCACGGTCTGGCGCGCCGACGACGAGACGCTCGGCCGTACGGTCGCGGTGAAGGAACTGCGGTTCCCCTCGGCGATCGACGAGGACGAGAAGCGCCGGCTGATCACGCGCACCCTGCGTGAGGCCAAGGCGATCGCACGGATCCGCAACAACAGCGCGGTGACCGTCTACGACGTGGTCGACGAGGACGACCGCCCGTGGATCGTCATGGAGCTGATCGAGGGCAAGTCGCTCGCCGAGGCGATCCGTGAGGACGGCACGCTGACGCCGAGGCGGGCCGCCGAGGTCGGGCTGGCCATCCTCGACGTGCTGCGCTCGGCGCACCGCGAGGGCATCCTCCACCGCGACGTGAAGCCGTCCAACGTGCTGATCGCCGAGGACGGGCGCGTCGTGCTCACCGACTTCGGCATCGCCCAGGTCGAGGGCGACCCGTCGGTCACCTCCACCGGCATGCTCGTCGGCGCCCCCTCGTACATCTCGCCGGAGCGGGCCCGCGGTCACAAGCCCGGCCCGCCCGCCGACCTCTGGTCCCTCGGCGGACTGCTGTACGCGAGCGTCGAGGGCTGCCCGCCGTACGACAAGGGCTCGGCCATCGCCACCCTGACGGCCGTGATGACCGAACCGCTCGACCCGCCGAAGAACGCCGGTCCGCTCACCGAGGTCATCTACGGGCTGCTCGCCCGCGATCCCGATCAGCGCCTGGACGACGCCGGGGCACGGGCGTTGCTCAACGACGTCATCAACGCCCCCGACGTCCCCGCGCCGGCCCCGGTGGACTCCACCCAGATCATGGCCATCCCGCCGGCCCCGGCCGCCGACCCCCTGGTCAAGCGGACGCCGAAACAGCCCAAGGCCCCGAAGCCGCCCAAGCAGTCCACCGGAACGAGCGAGTCCGGCGAGGGCGCCCGCGACCGGCTGCGCGGCGCCCTGCGCTCCGTGCGCAACGCGAAGACCCCGGCGGCGGCCGCCGGAGCCGCCGCGGCTGCGGCGTCGGCGGGATCCCCGGCCGCCGCTGCCACCGGATCACCCGTCGCCCCGCCCAAGCCGCCGTCGCCGCCCGGGACTTCTGCCCCGGCAGCCCCGGCCGCGAAGTCCGGGGCGGGCGCGAAGAGCGCCGTCGCGGCCCCCGACGCCCCCGTCGGCACCCCGAAGTCCGCGGTGGCGGCGAACGCTTCCGTGCCCGGGCAGCGCCCGCCGTCCTCGGCCGCGTCCACGCGCGCCTCGATCACCGACGTGGTGCCCCGCCGCACCCTCGCGATCATCGCGGCCGTCGTCGTGCTGGCCATCCTCGGCACGGTCCTCGCCCTCACGCTCGGCGGCGACGACGCCGGCAAGAGCGGCAAGGACGACACCGCCGCTTCGGCCGGAGCCTCGGCCGGCGGCGCCGACGACAAGGGCGACGACACGGGCGGCGGTTCGGCCGGCGAGAAGGGCGACGGCCAGAAGGAGGGCCAGGGCCAGGAGGACGGCCGGGCCTCCGAGGACCCGTCCGGCGAGGGCTCCGACGACCCGAAGGCCGACGACCCGAAGGGCGACGAGGGCGACGGGCCGGACGCGGGCGGCTCCCTGCCCGCCGGCTACAAGGAGATCGCCGACACCCGGTTCCACTTCACCATGGCGATGCCCGAGGACTTCGAGCGCACCGGCATCGCGGGCACCAACTCCGGTGGCATCTACAACGCCTCGCAGGGCAGCTTCCCCCGGGTCCAGGTCGACTTCAACAGCTCGCCCAAGGACGACGCCGCGGCCGCCTGGCGCGGGGCCGTGGGCAGCGCCAAGGTCCTCAGCGACGGCTACAAGCACGGCAGCATAAAGAAGGTCGAGTACAACGGCTATCCGACCGTCGCCGACTGGACGTTCGAGCGCAACCACAACGGCGTCCGGGTCAAGGTGCTCAACCGCGGCTTCAAGGTGGACGCCAAGCGCGGCTACTCGATCATGATCAGCTGCAAGGCGGACGAGTGGGACGGCGAGGAGTGCCGGACGCTGCGCGACACCGCGTTCGCCACGTTCACCCCCACGGACTGACCGCCGGGCGCGCCCGATCCGGACCGGTGTGAAACGTTTGTGCGGGCCGGGTTGGCGCGACCCGGCCCGTCGACCCGTGTTGCCACGTATCGTAAGAGGCCGGAGACCGTACGCAGCCGGAACGACGGGTCAATTGCCCGCCGAATGACCGTAACTGACGGGTTCGTGCAGCTCTGATGGCCGGGGAACAGCGCGCTCTGGGGAGGCGTCGTGGACGACTACGCGGGTCGGGTGCTTGCCGACCGCTACCGCCTTCCGCTGCCCCCGTCCGACGGGTACGAACTGGCCGAGACCCGGGCGTTCGACACCTACAGCGGGCAGGAAGTCCTGGTCCGCCAGGTGCCGTTGCCGGAGATCGTGGACGCCGAGGTGCTCGACGGCGACGGGCGGGCCCCGATGTCCGGGCGCACCGCCGGCCGGGCGGTCCGCCGCAGTACGGACCCCGCGGTCCGGCGGGCGATCGAGGCCGCGCAGGCCGCCGCCCAGGTGCCCGACCACCCCCGGCTCGACCAGGTCTTCGACGTGTTCGCCGAAGCGGGTTCGCTGTGGATAGTCAGCGAGCTCGTGGCGGCCCGGTCGCTCGCCGCTCTCCTCGCCGAGCGCCCCCTCACCCCCTACCGGGCCGCCGAGATCGGCTCCGACGTGCTCACCGCCCTGCGGGTGCTGCACGCCCACGGCTGGACCCACCGCAACATCACCGTGCGCACGGTCCTGGTGTGCGACGACGGCCGCGTCATGCTCACCGGCCTCGCGGCGGGCGCCGCCGAGGAGGCCCTCTGCGGGTACGCCCCCGGACCGCAGCCCGACGCCGATCCGGTGGCCGCCCCGACGACGTACGGCATCCCGGCCGCCGAGCCCACCCCGCCGAGGGAGCTCGACGCCGCGCATCAGCTCCCGCCGGCCAGGAACGACGAGGGCTACGAGGCCGTCGAGAGCTACCAGAGCTACGAGGGCGGCGAGAGCCTCCAGGGCTACGGGGCCGTCGAGGGCCCCCGGGCCTACGGGGCCGGCGAGAGTGACGGGGCCGTCGAGGAGGGCGGGTACGCCCAGGAGCGCGCGGGTCACGGGAGTGGCGACGGTGGCGGTGAGTGGCGTGGGGGCCGGGACGGTCGGTCGGACGGCGACGGCTGGTCGGACCGGGACGGTCGGTCGGGCCGTGAGGGTCGGTCGGACGGGGACGGCTGGTCGGGCCGTGAGGGTCGGTCGGACGGGGACGGCTGGTCGGACCGGGACGGCCGGTCGGACGGGGACGGCTGGTCGGACCGGGACGGCCGGTCGGGCCGCGAGCTGTCCGTTCCGCCGCTGCCGCAGGGGTACGCGCCGCGCCGCGACGACGACCGGTACGGCCTGCCGCCGGGCCGCGAGGCCGATCCGGTCCCGGCGCAGCGGACCGAGGGGCAGGAGATCGTCCCGCGCCCCGCCGCCCCCGCCGTCCCGTACACCGCCGTACCGCCCCCCGCCGAGCCGGGCGCCGCGAGCGCCGCCCAGCTGCGGGCCGCGCGCGCCGGAGCCATCGCCGCCTACCGGGCGGGCGCGCGGGCCGCCGCCCGGGTCACCGAGGAGCGGCAGCAGGCCGACCGCACCCCGGCCGACCTCACGAAGCCGCCGCCGGACGAGCGCGAAGCCGCCCCGGGCTCCCGTACCACCGGACCCGCCCCCGGCGCGGACGTCACCGGCGCGGGCCCTACCGGCACAACCGGCGTGGACCCGACCAGCACCACCGGCACCCCCGGCGCGGGCCCCACCGGCACAACCGGCGTGGACCCGACCAGCACCACCGGCGCCACCGAAGCCGATCCCGGACCCGCCCCCGACGCCCGCGCCCTCCCCCTCCAGCGGCCCGCCCCCGTCGCCCCCCGGCCGACCGCCCCCTGGGGCGCTCCCGCCGAGGACCCCTACGACGACGAGGACGACGAGGACGACGAAGACCCCCGGCCGCCGGGCCGCCGCGTCCACCTCGCCGGGACCTGGGACGACGGGCCCCGCGCGCGGCCCGTCTCCGCCGGCGGCTCCGGCGAGGACGCGCTGCGCGCCGACTCCCGGCGGCCGGGCCCGCCGGTCCCCGCCCCGAAGCAGCTCGCCCGCACCGCGCCGCCCCCGGCCGGGCGGACCGCCGCCCGGGCCTGGGAGGACGCCGTCGCGGGCGGCGGCGAACCCGCCGTCTACCGCGGCCCCGCCACTCCGCTCGCCGCCGAGCGGGCCCGTCAGGCACGGATCGCCGTCGTCGGAGCCGTCACCGAGCGCTGGGCCCCCGAGCAGGCGGGCCCGGTCCACGACAACTGGCAGCTCGCACCCCCGATCGGCCCGTCCACCGACCTGTGGGCGCTCGGCGCGCTGCTCTACCGCGCCGTCCAGGGCCACGCCCCCTATCCCGAGGAGAACGCGGCCGAGCTGGTCCAGATGGTGTGCGGGGAGCCGCCCGCCTTCGCGGAGGAGTGCGGTCCGCTGCGGCCCGTCGTCGAGTCGCTGCTGCGCCAGGACCCCACGGAGCGGCCGGACTTCGAGGAGCTGCGCGGCTGGCTGCGCTCGCTGGTGCGCTCCGCGCCGGAGCCGGAGGCGGGCTCCGACGTCGTGACGCTTCCCGCGCCCGACGCCAGCCGGCTCCCCGTCGTACGCCGCCGGGGCGAGCTGGTCCGCCGGCGCCGGGGCCGTTTCGGCGGCGGCACGGCGCACGGCAGGCATCGCCAGGGGAAGCGCCGGCAGCCGCCGAAGGAGCGCGGCGGGAAGCAGCGGGACCGGCAGGACGCACTGCTGCCGCCCGACCGGTCCGTACGGATGCCCGTGGAGGCCTGGGAGGAGGAGCGCCCGGCCCGCACACCGCGTGCGCCCAAGGGCCCCCGGGTGCTGCGCGAACCGCCGCGCCGGGACGAGGGCGCGTCGCCGCGCCGCCTCGGGCGCCTGCTGCTGATCCTCATCCTGCTGCTGATGGCCGCCGCCGTCGCGTACGCCGTGATGTTCATGCCGAAGCAGGAGCCGGGCAAGGACAGCGGGGCTCCGGCCTCACCCGCCAACTCCGCCGCGCCGCCCGCCGCCTCGGGGGAGCCCGAGCCGTCCGCCTCCGCGAGCGGGTCCGGGGAGTCCGGCTCGCAGCAGCCGCAGACCAGCCGGTCCGCCGTCGCACTCGCCCCCGGCTACGCGCTCCGCAAGGACGCGGAGGGCTTCGAGGTCGGCGTACCGAAGGACTGGCAGCGCAGCCCGGCCAACGCGGACCGTCAGATCCGTTACGGCAGCGACGGGTTCACCCTGCTCGTGGTGCCCGGCCGCGACACCGTGAAGTCGGCGGGCGGCGATCCGCTGGACTACCAGCGGGACAAGGAGCCCGAGCTTCAGCCGTTCCGGGACTCCAGCTGGTCCTCCTCGTCCGGACTGCGCCGGGTCGACGTCGGCCGGCAGGCCATGGCCGAGGGGCAGTTCACCTGGCAGGAGAGCGGCGGGCGCGAGGTGTTCGTCCGTAATCTCGCCATGATCGTCGAAGGCCGCTACCACGTCATTCAGGTCATCGGCCCCGAGAACGACCGGGACAAGGTCACCGAGATCTACGAGCAGGCCATCGCCTCCTACCGGGTCGCCGGCTGACCGCAGGTCACGGCCGACCCGCGTCACCGCCTGAGCACACGTCATCGCCGCCGCCCCGCCAAGGGCGTTGTGCGGTGTCGACAACCATCACAGTGCGGTCTCGTGGGCGATCCCCCGTATCCGCGCCGCACCCCGCCTCCGTAATCTGGCCATCCGAGGAACGGGGCGGGGACAACACGTGGATCGATCACAGGGCACGGAAGCCGGACTGGTGCTGGCGGGGCGCTACCGGCTGAGCGACGTCCTCGGCCGGGGCGGCATGGGCAAGGTCTGGCGCGCCCACGACGAAGTGCTGCACCGCACGGTCGCTGTCAAGGAGTTGACCGCCGGGCTGTACGTCGCCGAGGCCGACCGGCTCGTCCTGCACGCCCGGACGCAGAAGGAGGCCCGGGCGGCGGCACGCATCACGCACCCCGGCGTCGTCACCGTCCACGACGTGATCGAGTACGACAACCGCCCCTGGATCGTCATGCAGTACGTCGACGGGCCCTCGCTCGCCGACCAGGCGAAGGAGAGCGGCGAGATCGCCCCGCGCGAGGCGGCCCGCATCGGCCTGCACGTGCTGAGCGCCCTGCGCGCCGCCCACAGCGCCGGGGTGCTCCACCGGGACGTCAAACCGGGCAACGTCCTGCTCGCCCGCGACGGACAGGTGCTCCTCACCGACTTCGGGATCGCCGCGATCGAGGGCGACTCCACCATCACCCGTACCGGCGAACTGGTCGGCTCCATCGACTACCTGGCCCCGGAGCGGGTACGCGGCGGCGACCCCGGGCCGGCCTCCGACCTCTGGTCGCTGGGCGCCACGCTGTACACGGCCGTCGAGGGGACCTCCCCGTTCCGCCGTACGTCCCCGATCTCCACCATGCAGGCCGTCGTCACCGAGGAGCCGCCCGCTCCGGTCAACGCCGGTCCGCTCGGGGCCGTCATCACCGCGCTGCTCCGCAAGGACCCGGCCGAGAGGCCCACCGCCGCGCAGACCGAGCAGATGCTGCTGGACGCCATGGAGGGCCGCGAACCCCGGGCCGCCCAGGCGCATGTGCCGACCCAGCGCTTCCCCGAGGACGCCCGGTACGGCTACCGGGACGGAGGCGGCCCCGGCGCCCCGGCCGATCCGCCCGGCTCGGACGGGGCCACCGCCCGGCTGCCCGGAGCGACCCCCGACGAGATCGCCCGGCCCGCCTCCGACCAGGTGTCCCCGGCCACCGGCCCCGCTTCCGCCCGGCTCGTCCTCCCAGGACCGGCGTACGTAGGCGACGAGCCGGGCGACCTCGCCGGTGAAGTCGGCGCGCAGGG
>NZ_JBHXJG010000236.1:0-11338 GCF_042723425.1 Streptomyces sp. NPDC058375
CCCCCGGACCGCACGGTCCGGGGGCTCCTCGGTCGTACCGGGGCGTGGCCGGGAAGTTACCCCCAAGTTTCTAGTGACTTACCACGCTTTCGACAGTAGAACCTGTTGCACTCTGTCGAGAGTGAGGGATGTCACATGAGTGACGCTACCATGCAGGATGGCGGGACGAAGGGTGTCTCGCGTCGAAGATTCGTCACTGGAACAGGTTCTCTTCTGGGTGCCGCAGCGGTGGCCGGGCATACCGCACCCGCGTGGGCGGGGGCCCGTGCGGCGGCAGCGCCGATCGGATCCGGGGCCCGGGTGCCGGTCCTGGTCATCGGCACCGGATACGGCGGCTCCGTGGCTGCCCTCCGGCTGGCCCAGGCCGGCGCCGACGTCCACATGGTCGAGATGGGCATGGCCTGGGACACCCCCGGCGCGGACGGAAAGATCTTCGCCAACACCACCAAGCCGGACGACCGCTCGTTCTGGCTGCGCACCCGGACCAAGCAGCCGCTGAGCAACTTCCTCGGCTTCCCCATCGACAGGAACGTCAACCGCTACACCGGCATCCTCGACGCCGAGGAGTTCGGCGGCATCACGGTCTACCAGGGCCGGGGCGTCGGCGGTGGATCCCTGGTCAACGGCGGTATGGCCGTCACCCCGCGCCGGGAGAACTTCGGCGCCATCCTCCCGACCGTCAACGCCGCGGAGATGTACAGCACCTACTACCCCCGCGCCAACAGCGGTCTCGGCGTCACCACCATCGTCCCCGCCTGGTTCGACAGTGTCGACTGCTACCAGTACGCCAGGGTCGGCCGAAAACACGCCCAGCGCTCCGGCTTCCCGTTCCTCTTCGTCCCCGCCGTCTACGACTGGGACTACATGAAGCAGGAGGCGGCCGGAACCGTACCCAGGTCGGCCCTGGACGAGGAGATCCTCTATGGCAACAACTACGGCAAGAAATCGCTCCAGAAGACCTACATCGACCGGATCAGAGCCACCGGCCGGGTCACCATCTCCCCGCTGCACAAGGTCACCACGGTCACCCCGGCCCCGGGCGGCGGCTACACCGTGCTCATCGACCAGCTGAACACCGTCGGGCAGACCACCGCCACCAAGACCGTCACGGCGGACAAGGTGTTCTTCGCCGCGGGCAGCGTGGGCACCAGCAAGCTGCTCGTCGGCCTCAAAGCCACCGGCGCGCTGCCCCTTCTCAACGACGAGATCGGCAGGGGCTGGGGCGACAACGGCAACGTCATGTGCGGCCGGGCCAACCACCTCTGGGATCCCACGGGGAAGGTGCAGTCCTCCATCCCCACCGGCGGCATCGACAACTGGGACGCCGGGGGAGCGTTCGCCGAAGTCGCCCCGCTGCCCACCGGCATCGAGACATGGGCCTCGTTCTACCTCTCCATCACCAAGAACCCCACCGCGCCCGGTTCACCTGGAACGCGGCCGCGGGGAAGGCGGAACTGGACTGGCAGACGGCGTGGAAGCAGCCGTCCATCGACGCCGCGAAGACCATCTTCGACAAGATCAACCGGAAAGAGGGGACGATCTACCGCACCGACCTCTTCGGCACCTACAAGATCTGGGGCGACCACCTCACCTACCACCCCCTGGGCGGCGCGGTCCTGGACAAGGCCACCGACAACTACGGCCGCCTGCACGGCTACCCGGGCCTGTACGTCATCGACGGCGCCCTGATCCCCGGCAACACCAGCGTCAACCCGTTCGTCACCATCACCGCGCTCGCCGAGCGCAACATCGAACGGATCATCGCCGCCGATCTGTAGGCGGCCCTCCGGCATACGGAGAGCCCGGGGCCGGGAGTGCCAACCCGGCGGCCCCGGACTCCGTCAGTGACCGGGCAGAACGCACACCGCGTCGATCCCCAGCACATGGTTGAGCCGCCCGAAGGCCAGCCACGAGCCGATGCTCATCGTCAGCTCCACGATCTCCGCCTGGCTGTAGTGCGCGGTCATCCGCTGCCAGAAGGCGTCGTCCAGACCGTGGTGGTCGAGCGTGTACCGCTCGGCGTACTCCGCCGCGAGCCGCGTCCGCTCGTCGAAGGCGTCGGTCGTACGCCACCGGGTCACCGCCTCGGCGAACTCCTCCTCGACCTTCGCCCCCTCCCGCTCGGTCCGCCAGTCCAGGCAGAACAGGCACCCGTTGATCTGCGCGACCCGCAGCCTGGCCGCCTCGAACTCCCGCAGCCCCAGCGTCGTGTGCTCGTACACGGACATCGAGAACGTGGCGGCGGCCGTGCCGATGCCGGGGACCATCTCCCCCCACACGTAACCGATGGGCTCCTGGCCCTCCGGAATGTCGATGATCATGCCGGTCTCCTTCCCAGCCTGCCGACCGCAGGCCGCAGCGGAACGTCGAGTGCGTCGTACAGCCCCGGTTTCGCGTCCACCAGCCAGTCGATCGCCGAGACGAGCCGCCCGAGCGCGGTGGCGTTCCCGCCCGCCGACCGGTTCTCGCCCTCGTCGGACGCCTCGACCGTCACCTCGATACGGGGCCGGCCCTCGATCACCACCCGGTGCGCGCCCACCCCGTCGGGCGGGGACGGCCAGTCGGGGGCGCATGAGGCGTGGATCCGGGAGATGTGTTCGATGACGATGCGGGGCTCGCCGGCCACGATGCCCCGCACCTCGAAGCGCACGGCGCCCTGGGTGCCCGCGGCGAACGCCCCCATCGTCCGGGTGTGGACCTCGCTCTCCAGCGCCCGGCGGTCCAAAGTCTCGCGGATCTCGTCGAGCTCGACGCCCAGCGCCCGCGCCATCAGCCGTATCTGACCGCCCCACACCATCGTCGGAACGCCCTCCGCCAGCATCAGCGGCTGGTAGTCCATCGGGTGCCCCATCCCGATGAGATGGCGGACCGAATCCTCCTGCTCGTACGTGGAGTAGTCGAAGATCTCCTGGCAGCGGATGACGTCCACCTCGGTGCCGAGGCCGCTGACCAGCAGGGGCAGGACGTCGTTGGCCCAGCCGGGGTCGACGCCGGAGACGAAGAGGGAGCCGCCGCCCTCGGCGACGGCGGCCAGGACCGGGTCGCGCAGCTCGGGTGGGGCGTTGCGCTGGTCGTAGAGCGGATAGAGGGAGGGCGTGACGACCACCGCGCCGACCCGGATCGCCCGGCCGATGTCGGCCAGCGCGTCATCGGGACGGATATCGCCGGACGCCGCGTAGACCACTGCCCGGGGGCGGTCGGCCAGGACGGCGGCGATGTCGTCGGTGGCCGCGACCCCGAGCGTGCGTCCGAGACCGCCGAGTTCGCCGGCGTCGCGGCCGACCTTGGCGGGATCGTGCACGAGGACGGCGGCGAGTGTCAGTGCCGGATGGGCCTCGACGACGCGGATCGCCGCGCGGCCGACGTTGCCGGTACCCCAGACAACCGTGGGAATCATGCGCGGAGGGTAGCCCCGGGGCCTTGCACTTCCCAGAGCCGTGACACCACCAAATCCCCCGGGGGGAACGGGTGTTCCCGGGCTGGCGGGGGATCCGCCGGCCCGGGAACCGTTCAGGGGGTCAGCGCTTCGCGCGTGCTCCGTTCGGAGCGCCGGAGATCGTGAACTGCGAGCCGGGCTCGCTCAGTACATGGCCGACGCGTGAGTCGGTGATCGTCACGGCGGTGAGCGTCGCGTTGCCGCGCGCCCCGCTCATCGCCAGGATGCCCGAGCCGTAGTTGGACTTGCCGATGCGGACGTTCTGGATCTTGACGTCCGGCATCAGGCCGCCGCCCGTCGTGAACTGGATGCCGTCATAGGTGGAGTCGACGATGTCCGTGTCGCGGATCGTGACTCCGGGGATCGGCAGGTTCTGCGGGAAGAGGGTGACCGCACCGAACTCCTGGCGAGTGTGCTGAGTGACGTGGCGTCAGGTGTGTTTCGAGGGAGGACCGCTCACGAGGCGGAGACGCCCCGGACCAGCAGCAGCGCCAGATCCACCGCCGCTACGGCCACCGCTCCGGCCAGCGCCGCCTTGCGCCACCGGCGGCCGAGCGCCGGGCCCGCGAGCGACGCAGTGGCGGCCAGGACGAGCGCCGCGGCACCGGCGGCGTCCACCGGTCCGGGCGGACCGAGAGCCAGCACCGCCGTCGCGCCGAGGAGCGGCAGCGGCAGCAGCAGCCGCGTCCCCGTGTCGCCGAGCCGGTGCGGGAGGCCCCGGATCCCGGCCGCCCGGTCCACCGCGATGTCTGGGAGCGTGTCGGCCAGGTGGGCCGCGAACCCGAGCAGGGCCCCGGCCGCCACCGTCCACCACCGGGGCGGCGGCCCGCCGGGCAGGGAGAGGGCGACGGCGGCGGGCAGGGCGCCGAATCCGGCCACGTACGGCAGCCAGGACAGGGCGGTCGCCTTGAGCCGCAGGTTGTAGAGCCAGGCGGCCGCGACCGCGGCGAGGTGCACCGTACCGGCGAGGATTCCGCAGGCCAGGGAGAGCGGTACGCACAGGGCGAGCGCGATGCCGGCCGCCGCCCACACCGCACCGGCCCCGACCGTGCCGTCCGCCGCGGGCTTCCCCCGGCGGCCGGCCCGGGCGTCACGCCGTGCGTCGTACGCGTCGTTGCACCAGCCCACCGAGAGCTGGCCGGTCAGCACGGCCGCCGTGACCAGCGCGGAGCGGGGGCCGCCGAGACCGGAGCCGAGGGCGAGGGCGAAAGCGAGCGCGGTCACCGCGAGCGCCGGCCCCGGGTGGCACGCGAGCGCGAGCCCCACGACCCGGCCCCGCCGCCCCGCACCGGCCGGACCGGCGCCGGCGGAACCCGCACCGGCCGGATCCGTACCGGCCGGATCCGCGGCGACGGAATCCGCACCGGCCGGCTCCGTACCCGCCGGGTTCACCCTCTCCGTGGCGTCCATCGGGCGATCCTAGGGGCCTGGCGCCCCGTCAATGCGGCAACCGGGCGGGTCATTTGCGGCGTTCCACCACGCCTTGTGGGCAGGATGGGGGGATGACGCCACCGACGCAGGAGGCAGGATGACCCGCATCGCCGCGGTGCACGGCGCTCTGCCGCCCCACCGCCATACCCAGCGCGAGGTCACCGACATGGTGGCCCGCACCTGCCTGCCGCCCGGCGCCGACCGCCGGGTCCTGGACCGGCTCCACGAGAACGCCCGGGTCCGCAGCCGGCACACCGTGCTGCCCCTGGACGACTACCGCGACCTCGACGGCTTCGGCGCCTCCAACGACGTGTTCATCCGGTCCGCCGTCGACCTCGGGGCCCAGGCCGTACGTGGTGCGCTGCGGGAGGCGGGACTGCGCCCCACCGATGTCGACCTGCTGATGTTCACCTCCGTCACCGGCATCGCCGCCCCCTCGATCGACGCCCGGCTGGTGACCCGCCTGGGGATGCGGTCGGACGTGAAACGGCTGCCCGTCTTCGGCCTCGGCTGCGTCGCCGGGGCCGCCGGGACGGCCCGGCTGCACGACTACCTCCTCGGCCGCCCCGACGACGTGGCCGTCCTCCTGTCGGTCGAGCTCTGCTCCCTCACCTTCCAGCGCCACGACACCTCGCCCGCCAATCTCGTGGCGACCGCGCTGTTCGGCGACGGAGCGGCCGCCGTGGTCGCCCTCGGCGGCCGCCGGGCCGTCGCCGGGCCCGAGATCGTGGCCACCCGCAGCCGGATGTACCCGGACACCGAGCACGTCATGGGGTGGGACGTCGGCTCCACCGGGTTCCGCGTCGTCCTGGATCCGGCCGTGCCCGACGTCGTACGCCAGTACCTCGCCGACGACGTACGGGAGTTCCTCGACGAACACGGCCTCAAACCGAAGGACATCGCCCACTGGGTCTGCCACCCGGGCGGCCCCAAGGTCCTGGAGACCGTCACCGAGGTCCTCGACCTGCGCGACGGCGCGCTCGACGTCACCTGGCGCTCGCTGGCCGACGTCGGCAACCTCTCCTCGTCCTCGGTCCTGCACGTTCTGCGGGACACCATCGAACAACGCCGCCCGGAGCCGGGCACCCCCGGGCTGCTGCTGGCCATGGGCCCGGGATTCTGCTGCGAACTGGTGCTGCTGCGCTGGTAGGAAGGAACGGCTCATGACCTGGTACACCCTCCTGGTGCTGGCCGTCGCGGCCGAGCGCCTCGCCGAACTCGTCGTGGCCCGCCGCAACACCCGCTGGAGCCTCGCCCGGGGCGGCGTCGAATCGGGCCGCGGGCACTATCCGGCGATGGTCGCCCTGCACACCGCGCTCCTGGCCGGCTGCCTGGCGGAGGCCGGGCTGGCCGACCGGCCCTTCCAGCCGGTCCTCGGGTGGGCGATGGTCGCCGTCGTGGTGGCCGCGCAGGCGCTGCGCTGGTGGTGCATCCGTGCACTCGGCCCCCGCTGGAACACCCGCGTCATCGTCGTCCCCGGCCTGCCCCGGGTCACCGGCGGCCCCTACCGGTGGATGGGCCACCCCAACTACGTCGCCGTCGCCGCCGAGGGCCTCGCGCTGCCCCTGGTCCACGGGGCGTGGGTGACCGCGCTGGTGTTCACCGTCCTCAACGCCGCGCTCATGGTCGTACGCATCCGGTGCGAGGACGGGGCGCTGGCCCGCCTCCCCGCCGTGGACGCACGGGCGTGATCGACGTCCTGGTCGCGGGCGGCGGACCGGCCGGGCTGGCCGCCGCGATCCGCGCCGCGTCGGCGGGCCTGGAAACGGTGGTGATCGAGCCGCGCACCGCCCCCGTCGACAAGGCGTGCGGCGAGGGCATCATGCCCGGAGGCGTCGCGGCCCTGCGCGACCTCGGCGTCCGCGTGACCGGCCACGAGCTGCGCGGCATCCGCTACACCGACGGGCGGCGCAGTGCGGAGGCGGCCTTCCGGGGCGGTCCCGGCGCGGGCGTCCGCCGCACCGAACTGCACGCAGCCCTGCACGAGCGGGCCGCCGCCCTCGGCGTACGCGTCGTCGCCGCCAAAGTGGGGGAGGTTCGGCAGGACGAGCGCACCGTCACCGCCGCCGGACTCACCGCGCGCTGGCTCATCGCCGCGGACGGCCTCCACTCCCCGCTGCGCCGCGCCCTGGGCCTGGACCGGCCCGTCCCCGGCCCCGGACGCTACGGGCTGCGCCGCCACTACACCCTCGCCCCCTGGACGGACCACGTCGAGGTGCACTGGTCCCGGCACGGCGAGGCGTACGTGACCCCGGTCGGCGACCGCCTGGTGGGCGTGGCCGTCCTGAGCCGCGACCGCCGCCCCTACGACCAGCACCTGGCAGCCTTCCCCGCCCTCGCCGCCCGGCTCGCGGACTGCGCCGGGGCCACTCCCGTACGCGGGGCCGGGCCGCTGCGGCAGCGGGCGCTGGACCGGCGGGACGGGCGCGTCCTGCTCGTCGGGGACGCCGCGGGGTACGTGGATGCCCTCACCGGGGAGGGCATCGCCCTCGCGGTCGCCACCGCGACGGCCGCGGTCGACTGCCTGACCGCCGGCCGGCCCGAGGACTACCCTCGCCGCTGGGCGCGGGTCACCCGACGCTACCGCCTGCTCACCGCCGCTCTGCTGGCCGCCGCCGGCCACCCGTCCTCGGGCCGGCTGATCGTCGCCGCGGCCCACCGGGCGCCCGCCGTCTTCCGCACCGCGGTCCACGCGCTGCAGTGACGCGGGAGGCTCGCGCGGTCCCCGCGCCGCAGTGACTGGAGAGGTCCGTGCGGGCCTCTGACGGCTCGAATGGCGAGGCCCCGGCTTCCGGCATAACGTCGGTCGGGTGAACGCCCGCGTTCATCGGACCGACGCGGAGACCGGCCGCCCAACGGGGCGCGCTGCACCCGGCACGAGAGACGAACCCCACCATGACGGGCTCCCACGCGACACCCGCGGAAACGTCGAACACCCCCGACCGGCACCGCGGCGGACTGGCGCTGCTGGTCATCGCCTCGTGTCAGCTGATGGTGGTGCTCGACGTCACCATCGTCAACATCGCGCTGCCGCACATGCAGAAGGACCTGGGGTTCTCCACCGAGAACCTCTCCTGGGTCGTCAACGCCTACACGTTGACCTTCGGCGGGCTGCTGCTGCTCGGCGGACGCCTCGGCGACATCCTCGGCCGGCGCAGGGTCTTCATCTTCGGCGTGCTCCTCTTCGTCTTCGCCTCGCTGCTCGGCGGGCTGTCCCAGGAGGGCTGGCAGTTGCTGGCCGCCCGCTCCCTCCAAGGCGTCGGCGGCGCGATCGCCTCGCCGACCGCCCTGTCGCTGATCACCACCACGTTCCGCGAAGGCCCCGAACGCAACCGCGCGTTCGGGGTGTTCGCCGGCGTCTCGGCGGGCGGCAGCGCGATCGGCCTGCTGGCGGGCGGCATGCTGGTGGAGTGGCTCGACTGGCGCTGGGTGCTGTTCGTCAACGTCCCCATCGGCCTGCTCATCGCGTTCGCCACCCCCCGCTACATCGCCGAGTCCGAGCGCCACGCCGGCCACTTCGACATCGCGGGGGCCCTGAGTTCCACCGTGGGCATGGTGCTGCTGGTGTACGGCTTCATCCGCGCGTCCGAGGACGGCTGGACCGACTCCCTCACGCTCGGCTCGTTCGCCGCCGCTGTCGTCCTCCTGGCGTTGTTCATCGCCATCGAACGCCGCTCCCGGCAGCCCATCACCCCGCTGTGGATGTTCCGCGACCGTAATCGCGCCGGGTCGTACGCGATGATGCTCAGCCTCTCCGCGGCGCTGTTCGGGATGTTCTTCTTCCTGACCCTGTTCGTGCAGGACGTGCTCGACTTCAGCCCGCTGCGGGCCGGCCTCGCCTTCCTGCCGGTGAGCGCCGTCATCGCGGTCAGCGCCGGCCTGACCTCCCAGCTGCTGCCCCGCTGGGGCCCCAAACCCTTCATGGTGGTGGGCGCGCTCCTGGCCGCCGCCGGGCTCGGCTGGCTGACGCTGACCGATGTCCACAGCTCCTACCTCGGCTCGATCCTCGGCCCGATGCTGGTCTTCGGCTTCGGCATGGGCATGCAGTTCGTCTCGCTGACCCTCATGGCGGTGTCGGGCGTCGCCCCGAAGGAGGCGGGCGCCGCCTCCGGCATCCTCAACGCCACCCAGCAGGTCGGCGGCTCGCTGGGGCTGTCCATCCTCGTCACGACGTTCGGCACGGCCAGCCGCAACGAGGCGACCGAGCAGATGCCGAGCTTCCGCGAGGAGGCCACGCGCGCCCAGCTCGAGGAGGCCCAGAGCAGCGGCCAGCTGCCACCGCCCTGGGGCGACGAGATCCTCACCTCGGGCGTCTCCAGCGCCTTCGTCGTCGCGGCCTGTTTCGCCGCGGTGGCCGCCCTGGTCGCCCTGTTCGTCATCCAGGTCCGGCCCGCCGACCTGGCCCGCCTCCAGGGCGGTGCGACCCCGCTCGCCGGGGAGACGGCGGGCGACGAGGAAGCGGACGAGTCACCTTCGGGCCGGGGCCCGTCCGGGCCGGACACGCCACCGCCCGGCCCGGACCGGCCATGGCCCGAACCGGACACCGACCGACCCACGAAAGGCCGCTGACCCATGGACTGGACCCTCGAAGTGATCGTGCTGCCCGTGACCGACGTCGACCGGGCCCGCGACTTCTACCGGGACAAGCTCGGCTTCCACGTCGACATCGACGCCGAGGTGATGCCGGGCGCCCGCGTCGTCCAGCTGACGCCGCCCGGATCCGGCTGTTCGATCGCCCTCACCGACGGTCTGCCCAACCCGACCGGAACCCCGCAGCCGGGCACGTACCACGGACTCCAGCTCTGCGTCACCGACATCGACGCCGCACACGCCGAACTCGTCGGCCGGGGCGTCGAGGTCTCCGAGCCGCAGCGGTACACCGACGAGGACGGCGCGACCTTCATGTACTTCACCGACCCGGACGGCAACGGCTGGGCGGTGCAGGAGTACCGCCGCCGGGAGACCGAACCCCTGCACCGGCTGCTCGCCGACCAGGCCGCGGGGAACGCGGGGGACACGGTGGGGTGAACCGGATGCGGAGGTGGATCGCGCCGCGTCCGGTCCACCAGAATGCTCCCCGTATCGAGTGCAGAGATCCATCAGCGCAAGGGAGCGGCATCCGCATGGGCGGCAACGCAGACATGGTGGCCTTCGTCCGGGCGCGGCTCGCCGACGAGGAACACGTCGCACAGGCCGCCGGCGGAGACCGATGGCGGTGCCCGGCCGATGTGCCGGGTGAGGTCCACGACCGCACGGGCGGGGTGGCGTTCACGGTGCGGGGCCGGGGCTTCGACCAGCACATCGCCCTCCAGGACCCCGCGCGGACCCTGGAGCGCATCGAGACGAACCGCGTCATGCTCGGCGAGTACGTCGAGGTGGCCGACCTGGACACCGACCGCCCGGCCGAGGACTTCCGCTCCGGCCGTGCGGTGGGCCTCGGGTTCGCCGTACGGCAACTCGCCGCCGAGTACGCGGGCCACCCCGACTACCAGGCGCGCTGGCTGCCCAGGTTCATCCAGTAGCAGGGGGGTGCGGGACGCGTCGGGATCCCGTAACTTACTCTGAAGTAAGTCCCGGGCTGTCCAGTCCCGTCGCCGAGGAGAAGCATGTCCCGACAGACGCGATCCGCCGTCCTGCTCGCCGGGCTGATGGGCGGTGCGGGGGTGCTCCACTTCGCCGTCCCGAAGGCCTTCGACTCCACCGTGCCCCGGCTCCTGCCCGGAAAGCCGCGTACCTGGACGTACGCCAGCGGAGTGGTCGAACTCGCCCTGGCCGCAGGGCTTGCCCACCCCCGGACGCGCCCGGCCGCCGCGAGGGTGACCGCCGGCTTCTTCGTCGGTGTGTTTCCGGCCAATGTGCAGATGGCCGTCGACTGGCGTCACCGGCCCCGGCCGCAGCGGGTCGCGGCCCTGGCCCGGCTGCCCCTCCAGGTGCCGCTGGTCCTGTGGGCACGGGGTGTCGCCCGGGGCGCCGACGGGCCCTGAACGGACCGCGGTCGGTGTGGTACGAGCCGGTGACCGTGAAGGTGATCCACGGCAAAATGGCGTTGCTCTCTGGTGAGGAGTGATCCCGCCGTGTAGCGTCGCCGGAAGATGTCGTGGTTCGCAGTACCTGCCCGCGCCTGGCGCGGGCGTTTTGCTGTGCAGTGCCTGAGAACCAGGGCGATCACCTCCGGGTCCGCGCGGTGCGGATCCGTTTACTGCTGAGAGGTACAGGCATGGCCAGCGGAACCGTCAAGTGGTTCAACTCGGAAAAGGGCTTCGGCTTCATCGCGCAGGACGGCGGCGGCCCCGACGTCTTCGCGCACTACTCCAACATCAACTCCTCCGGCTTCCGTGAGCTCCAGGAAGGCCAGGCGGTGACCTTCGACATCACCCAGGGCCAGAAGGGCCCGCAGGCGGAGAACATCGTCCCGGCCTAATTGCCGGACGCGTACCTCGCTGACCGGGGCCCGCACCGTGAAGGTGCGGG
>NZ_JBHXJG010000237.1:0-11261 GCF_042723425.1 Streptomyces sp. NPDC058375
CCCCACCAACGCGGGCGGGGCCCGCTCCGTCACGCCGCCGAACGAGGGACAGCCCGCGCCCGGACCGGGCACGGCGCGCCGGGCGCGGTCCGGGGCGACGCGCGACCATGGAAACCTACAGAGGGTGGTGAGGTGCAATGGCATCCGCCGATGAGGGCTCCCCGGCGGAGCCCGGCCCGCTGCCCTCCGGGGACGGGCGGGGACCGGTGCGGCCGGCCGACGACGCGGCGGCGGTGATCACCGGAGACGGCACGGTCATCGGCTGGACCCGCGGGGCCGAGGCGCTGCTCGGGTATCCGGCGGCCGAGCTGGTCGGCCGGTCCGCCACCCTCCTGCTGAGCGGCCCGTCGGACCCCCGTCGAACGGCTGCGGTGGCCGCCCGCTGCCGGACCGGGTCGGCATGGAGCGGGCTGGTCTCCCTGCGGGGCCGGGACGGCCGGTCGCTGGACATCGATGTGCGGGCCACCGCCTCGTTCCAGATCGCCGGGCAGGAAGGCTTCCTGGTGTCCGGGCGGGAACTCACCCCGCACTGGACGATGAGCGGGTCCGTGCTGGACGACTTCATGGCCCGGTCGCCGGTCGGAATGGCGGTGCTCGACCCCGACCTGCGCTATCTCTGGCTCAACGACACCCTGGAACGGTTCGGCGGGGTGCCTCGGGAGCAGCGTCTGGGGCGGCGGCCGACCGATGTGCTGCCCAGTGCGCTGGCGGCGCCCATCGAGCGGTTGATGCGGCAGGTCCTGTCGACCGGCGAGGCGATCACGGACTACGAGTACCTGGGCTGGAGCTGGTCCGATCCGCACCGCCGCCGGGCGTACGCGAGCTCGTTCTTCCCGCTGGCCGACGCCCAGGACCGGCGGATCGGCATCGGCTACATGGTCCGCGACGTCACCGACCGCTGGAACGCGCGGCGGCTGCTCGCGCTGGTCAACGAGGCCGGAGCGAGCATCGGCTCCACCCTGGACGTTCAGCGTACGGCGCAGGAGCTCGCCGATTTCGCGGTCCCCCGGTTCGCGGACTTCGTCTTCGTCGACCTGCTGGAGACCCCGTTCGGCGGCGACCGCCCGGGGTCGGCCGCGCCGGCCGTGGGCGAGCGGCCGGCCATGCGGCGGGCAGGCATGAGCTCGGTACGGGAGGGCTGCCCCGAGGCGGTCGTCCAGGTCGGGGAGGCGGTCGACTTCGTGCCGCCGCCGCACGACGCGCACTTCCTCCTGGCGGGCGCCCCGGTGCTGCTGCCGGTGCTCGACCCGGACAGCCACGGGTGGACGGTGGAGCAACCGACGCGGGCCGCCCGGCTCCGGGAGTTCGGGCTGCACTCGCTCATCTCCGTACCGATGCGGGCGCGCGACACCGTGCTGGGGCTGACCACCTTCATGCGGTCGCAGAATCCGGTGCCGTTCGACGAGGACGACGTGGCGCCCGCCCGGGAGCTGGTGGCGCGGGCCGCCGTGTGTGTGGACAACGCCCGCCGCTACACCCGGGAGCACACCGCGGCTCTGGTGCTCCAGCGGAGCCTGCTGCCGCACACGCTGCGCGGCGGGACGGCGCTGGACGTGGCGTCGTCGTACCTTCCGGCGGACGCGAAGGACGGGGTCGGCGGCGACTGGTTCGACGTGATCCCGCTGTCCGGCGCCCGGGTCGGCCTGGTCATCGGCGATGTCGTCGGGCACGGCATCGGGGCCGCGGCGACCATGGGCCGGCTGCGTACCGCCGTACAGACGCTGGCCGACATGGATCTTCCTCCGGACGAGCTGCTGGCCCGCCTGGACGATCTCGTCCTGCGGCTCAGCGAGGAGGAGCGCGCGGGGGGTCCGGCGGAACGGGGCGGCACGACGGTGGTCGGGGCCACCTGTCTGTACGCGGTCTACGATCCGTCGAACGGCTGTTGCACGATGGCGCGGGCCGGCCATCCGCCGCCGGTGGTCGTCACCCCGGACGGTGCGGTCAGCTTCCCGGACCTGCCCTCCGGGCCGCCTCTGGGACTCGGCGGGCTGCCCTTCGAGTCCATGGAGATCGAGCTGCCCGAAGGAAGCCTCCTCGGTCTCTACACCGACGGGCTCATCGAGGGGACCGACAAGGACCTGGAGGGTGGGATGGACCGCCTGGGCCGAGCGGTGACCCGGGACGGACTGCCGCTGCAGGACCTGTGTCCGGCGGTCGTCAAGGAACTGCTGCCCGTCCCGCAGCCGGACGACATCGCCCTGCTCCTGGCCCGGACGCATGTCCTGAGCCCCGAACACCTGGTGTCGTGGGACGTGCCCGTGGACCCCGCGGCGGTCGGGGAGACCCGGGCGAAGGTCTCCCGCCAGCTGGAGGCGTGGGGGCTCGCGGACCTGTCGATGACGACGGAGCTGATCGTCAGCGAGCTGGTGACGAACGCGATCCGGTACGCCTCCGGGCCGGTGCGGCTGCGGCTGCTGTTCCAGGCGGCGCTGACCTGCGAGGTGTCCGACGCCAGCAACACCTCGCCGCGGCTGCGGCACGCCAGGACGACGGACGAGGGAGGACGCGGGCTGTTCCTCGTCGCGCAGCTGGCCCATCGGTGGGGCACGCGGTACACACCCCGAGGGAAGGTCATCTGGGCGGAGCAGCCGCTGCCCTGAGCGGGGGCGGGGACGAGCTGTGCGTCGGGGGCGCCGCTCAGGGCCTGCGCCTCGGGACCTGCACCTGCGGGGGGGTGCTGAGGGGCCTGCGCATCGGGGACCTGCGCGCCCACGGGGAGCCGCCGCGTAGAGGCCTGTGCATCAGGGGCCCCTGTCTCGGGGGCCTGAGCTTGCAGGGCCCCGTTCGGGAGCCTGCTCCTCGGGGCCCGCGCCCGCGGGGCCGCCGCTAGGGCCCGCGCATCAGGGGCCTGCGGCAGCCGGGGGATCGGCCGCCGCTCACAGGCCTGCGCCTGCGGAGGGCCGGTGCTCAGGGGCCTGCGCATCAGGAGGCGGCTTCTCGGGGGTGGGTCGGCTTCTCCTCGCGGGCGAAGAGGCGGGTCAGCGGTCCGCCGGACCGGATCAGTTCGTCCCAGGTCCCCTCCTCGACGATGCGTCCGCCGTCGAGGACCGCGATCCGGTCGGCCCTGCGTACGGTGGTCGGGCGGTGAGCGATCACCAGGGTCGTCCGGGTGCCGGAGTCGGCCGCGAGCGCCCGGGCCAGCTCGGCATCGCCCCGGTGGTCCAGGTGGGCGGTCGTCTCGTCCAGGACGAGGACGCGCGGGCCTCTCAGCAGGCCCCGGGCCAGGGCCACCCGGGCGCGCTGGCCGCCGGAGAGGGTCGCACCGCGCTCGCCGACCGCGGTGTCCAGGCCGTCGGGCAGAGCGTCGGCGAAGGTGTCGACGCCGCAGATCCGGGCCACCGCGCCCAGTTCGTCCGGCGTGGCGTCCGGAGCGCCCAGGCGGAGGTTCTCGGCGAGGGTGCCGTGGAAGAGCGGGGCTTCCTGCCCCACCACGGACACGGCGGCGCGCAGCTCCTCCTCGGCGAGGTCCCGCAGGTCCACGGGGTGGGCCGGGGCGAGGGGCACGAGTTCCACGGCGCCTTCGGCCGGATCCCAGTAGCGCGCCAGGAGGTGGGCACAGGTCGACTTGCCGGCCCCGGACGCCCCGACGAGGGCCACGGTCTCGCCCGGCCGGACGGTGAGGTCGAGGCCGTCCAGGACCGCCTCTCCCCCGTAACCGAACCGTATGCCGCGCAGCCGCAGGCCGAGCGGACCCGCCGGTACGGGACGGGGGTCGGCCGGCGCGGGGGCTCCGGCGGGGGCGTGCACGGCGGCCCGGACCCGGGCGGCGGCGGCGCGCAGGCCACCCGCCCGGCCGAGCGCGGCCGCCGATTCGGCGACCGGGGCCAGGGCGCCCAGGGCGAGGGCCATCGCGGCCGGGGCCCACGCCCCGTCGAGCCGCCCGGCGGACGCGGCGTGGGCGGCGGCCGCCACGACCCCGATGACGGCGGCGACGACCAGCAGGTCGCGGGCCGCGCCCGCGCCGGTCTCCCAGGACTGTTCGGCGCGTTGGGCGCGGGCGAGCCGGCGTCCGGCGGACCGGAGCCGGGCCCGCCTGCGGTTCAGCGCCCCCGTCATCAGGAGCTCGCGCAGCCCGTCGACGCTCTCCACAGTCTCCGACGAGACTTCGGCGAGCGCCTTCCGGGTGCTGGCCCCCCGTTCGGCCCTCCCGCGCGCTTCGACCAGCGGCGACCAGATCAGCAGCAGCGCGGCCGGTACGACGGCCAGCAGCAGCCAGGGCCCGAGGGCCGCCAGTACGGCTGCGGACACCGCGAAAACCACGCCGGAGGCGAGGAGTTGGGCGATGGCGTGAGCATAGAAGAACTCCAGCGCCTCGACGTCCCCGAGCGCGGTGGCCGCGAGGTCGCCGCTGCGTCGGCCCGCGATCCGGGCGGGGGCGCTGCGGGCAAGCCCGTCGAAGACCCGGACGCGCAGTTCGGCCAGGACCCGGTAGGCGAGGTCGTGCGAGAGGTCCATCTCGCGCCAGGTGGCGAGGGCCCGGAGCAGGACGAGCCCGATGAGGACGGCGACGGTCCCGGGGGTGGGCGGACGGTGCTCGGTGACTGCCGTGCCCACGGTGTACGCGGCGAGGGTGACCAAGGCCACCAGGGCGGCCTGGTCGACGAGGGCGGCCAGGCAGGTGCGCAGCACGGTGGCGCGGTGCGCACCCAGGACCGGGAGGAGCGAGCGCAGGGCGCCGCTTTCGAGGTCGTCGGTGGCGGAGGGGTCGGCGGTGGTGGCGTCGGGGTCGGCGGTGGAGCGGTCGGGGCCGGGCCCAGGGGGCCGGGCGGGATCAGCCGGGGCGGAGGCCTGGGCCTGGGCCGGGGGCGGGGGCGGGGTCATGCGGCGCGCTCCTCCTGTGTGGTGCGTCCGGCCGCGACGAGCGAGGCGTAGACGCCGCCGCCCGCGAGCAGGGTGGTGTGGTCGCCCGCCGCGGCGACCCGGCCCGCGTCGAGGACGACGATGTGGTCGGCGTGGCGTACGGCGTCGAGCCGGTGGGCGACGACGATGCAGGTGCGGCCGCGGCCGGCCGCCGCCAGTTCCCGGACGATGCGTGCCTGGCCGCGTTCGTCGACCGCGCTGGTGGCCTCGTCCAGGATCAGGACCGGGGCGTCGGCCAGCAACGCCCTTGCCAGAGCCAGCCGTTGGCGCTGCCCACCGGAGAGCGTGGCCCCGCGTTCGCCGACGAGGGTGGCGTAACCGTCCGGCAGCCGGACGATCTCCTCGTCGATCCCGGCGGTGCGGGCGGCGGTGCGCAGTTGGTCGTCCGTGGCGGCCGGGCGGGCGATGCGCAGGTTCTCCGCGATCGTGGCGTGGAAGAGGTACGTCTCCTGCGAGACCACGGCGACGCCCCGGCGCAGCGAGGCGAGGGTGTACGCGGCGGTGTCCGTCCCGGATACGGTGACGCGCCCGCCGTCCGGTTCGCGTTGCCGCAGCAGCAGGCTCAGCACGGTCGACTTCCCCGCGCCGGACGGGCCGACGACGGCGGTGGTGCGCCCGGGGGCGGCGGTGAAGGAAACCCCGTCGAGGGCGGGCCGCGCGCTCCCCGGGTGCGTGAAGTGCACGTCCTCGAAACGGATTTCGGGCGCGCTCTCCCAGGCGGCGGCGACGGTGCCCCGGTCCGGGACGGCGGCCTCGGCGGTGCGCAGAGTGGCGATGCCGTCGGCCGCGGACACCCCGAGGTAGCCCGCGTGCCACTCGCGGGAGAGGTCGCGGACAGGGCGGAAGCATTCGGAGGCGAGCAGCAGCAGGAGGTACGTGCCGGTGGCGGCGGTTCGGCCGGTGGCGGCCGAGGAGCACGCCACCAGAACGGCGGCGACCGTACCGCCCTGGACGGCCAGGTCGGTGAGGCCGGTGTCGACGAGCGAGACCCGGAGTTTGGCGACGGTGCTCCGGTGCAGGGCGGCCGACCGCCGCTCCAGCCGTTCCCGTACGCGGCCCACGGCACCGGCGTTGCGCAGCGTCGGCATCCCCTGGAGGGCCTCCAGATAGTCGGCGGCGAGGGCCTCGTAGGTGTCCCAGTGCTCCTTGCCCCGGCGCGCCAGCAGCCGGTCCCACCAGCGTGGCCCGAAGAGGGCGAGCAGCAGGGCGGGGCCGAGGGCGAGGGCCGCGTACGGCTCGACGAGGGCGACGGCGACGAGCAGCAGCGGCGGAACGGCGCAGGTGATGACGAGTTGGGGCAGGTAGCGCGAGATGTACGCGTCGACGCCCTCGACCCCGTCCACCAGGGTGGCCCGCACGGCTCCGGCCCGCGCACCGGTGATCGCGGTGGGGCCGAGCGCGCCGAGCCGCTCCAGCAGCGTGTCGCGCAGCCTCACCCGTACGGTGGCCCCGGCGATGACGGCGGTCAGGCGCTGCGCGCGGCCGAGGGCGGCCCGGACCAGGACGACGGCGAGCACGGCCGTGAGCAGCGGGGCGAGGGCAGCTGTCTCCCCCTGGGCGATCCGGGAGAGCACGAGGGCGAGCAGGACGGCCTGGGTGAGGTGGGTGGCGGTGACCGCCGCGAGCAGCGCTGTGGCGAGGCCGAGAGGGCGGCGCGCGGTGTGCGCGGCGCGCAGGAGTTCGGGGTGGAGCATCATGGGCGTTCTTCCTGGCCGGGCGGGGCCGCGGGGGCGGCGGATGCCGTGGGTGGGGTGGTCGCTGTCGTGGCCGAGGTGGCTGCGGTCGTGGCCGAGGTGACCGTTGTCGCGCCCGGCGCCGCCGGCGTCGGGGGTGCGCCGATGGCCAGGCCGTGCACGATCCAGTCGCGCCCGGGGCTGTCGCCGAGCGCCGCGCCCAGGTCGGCCCGCTGCCAGGAGCCGATGGGGCGTGAGCGCAGGCCCAGTGCGGTGGCGTGTGCCTGGGCCGCTCCGGCCGCGTATCCGGCGCCGAGATGACTGCTGCGGACAGTGGCCGGTGGGGCGTCCTCGGGGCAGCCGTGCGCGAGGAGTACCGCGCCTGCGGTCCCGATCCACTGCTGGTGCGCGGCCCAGCGGGCGAGGGTGGGACGGGCGTCGCCGGAGGCGAGGACGTGGAGACCTCGGGTGCCGGGAGCCGCCGCGTACAGGGCCGGGGCGTCACCGCCGACCGCCGCGGTCCAGGCGGGGCCGTCCGGCCGCGCGGCCCGTGCGGTGGCCAGGACCGATGCGAGCAGGTCCGTGCCGGGCGGGCGGTTCAGATCGTCGGGCGGGGTGCTCCGACGCGCCTCCAGGGCCTCGTCGGTCACCTGTACGGGGCGCGGGGCCGGGTGCCAAGTGCCGCCGGGCCGCTCGGGTGCTCCGGCGATGTGGTGCAACAGGTGCCGTGCCGCTGCGAGTTCACGGGGCGGGGTGGTATCGGCGCCGGGTCGCGGCGTCGGGGCTCCGGCACACGGGAGGGCGGCCCAGGCGCTCAGCGGTGCTCCGGTGCGTACGGGCGCGCCCGGAGGCGTCAACCAGAGTGCCGCGAGCGGCAGTTCCGGCTCGGTGCCGGGCCAGACGTCCTGCCAGTCCGGGGCGCTGGGCAGTCCGGCGGCGGCGGACAGCAGAGCGCCGTCCGCGTCGAGGGAGACCAGCACATCGGCGACCGGAGACCCGGCCAGGGCGAGGGCGGCGGCGGCATGGCCCGTGTCCAGCAGGAGCAGCGGCCAGGCCCGGTGGCCGTAGTGGGCGACGGTACGGGACGCGGCCACGGTGAGGACGACGAGGGCACCCGGCGGTACGTCGTCGGGGGCCGGGCCGCGCAGGTGGGCGCGGTGGGTGAGCGGGTCGTAGGTGTGGCGTCCGGGCCGCAGCGAGCACCCGGGCCCGAGGAGGAGGTGGGCGCGCACCGGGTGCAGAGCACCCGCCGAGGGAACGGGCCGCAGTGGGCCGGGCGTGCCGGTGGGCGCGGCCAGGGACAGCCGCAGCACGCGATCGAGGTCGAGCCCGGCCTCGGGGTGAGGCTCGCCGCGAGGCCCGGGCCCGAGCCTCGACCCGCTTCCTGCCCCGGACCCGGACTCAGATCCGGGCCCGGATACAGGCTCGGGCTCGGGTTCGCTTCCGAGCACAGGCTCGCTTCCTGCCCCGGACACGGGCCCCGGTCCGCCTCCGGTCACGGGCCCACTCCCGGTCGCGGGCCCGTGACCGGATCCCGTCCCCCGCCCGCTTCGACTCCCACTCCCACACAGCGGCAGCGCGGGGCCGTTCCAGGGGAACGGGCGCTCCGGAGCGTACGGGGAAAGCTCCGGAACACGCGGCGACCGGGCGTCCGCGAGCGCCTGGCGCAGCAGATCCGGTGCGGCGGACAGGGCGGCGCCCATCCCGCAGGCGGGCGCGGCGGCTCGGTCCGGTGTGTCAGGCATCGTGGCGCGCTCCTTCACATGTGCGGCGGCGGGGCGAGGGTGAAATCCTCGGGTCCGGAAGGTGGTTGAGTACGCCAGCCACGGGCGAGCGCCGCCTCCGCGAAACGCGGACAGCCGAAGTAGCCGAAGGCGGCAGGGGCGTTGGGGATCAGTCCGGAGACCAGCACACGGGCGACGCGCAGGGTGGTCTCGGCGACGTCCTCCGTGGTGAGGTCTGCCGTGATCACACGGTGTCCCCCGGCGGCGAGCGCCGTGTCGAGTGCGGTGCGGCTGCCAGGGGCGATGGCGGTGACCGGGACGGTGCCCAGGGCGGGTTCGGTGAAGCGGCGGGCGAGCGGGGCCATCCGGTCGTCCAGCCAGACCTGGACATGGGCGCCGAGGTCCCGGACGGCGGCGAACTCCGGCCCGCTGTCGTCGAGATAGCGGCGGTCGGCCCGGTGGTCGAGGTAGAGGCCGCGGGCCAGCATCCCGGCTTCCACAGCCCGGTACACCCACCCGTCGGCGTCCACCGTTCCTTGTGTGAACACCCAGGTGTGCACCGCCTCCAGGACCGCCTTGCGGGCCGCTTCCGCCGGGTCGTACCGGCAGGCGAACCCCGCCGCGTATATGCCGCGCCCGGGATCGTGGACCAGGGCCGCGACGCAGGGGGCGAACTCGGAGGGCATCTCCACGAGGTGCACGTCCAGCCCGCAGCCGGCCAGGTCCTCGGTGAGCCCGGGGACGCTCGCCGGGTCGATACCCCGGGTGGGGCCGTCCAGGTGCCACCACAGTTCCAGCGCGTCGCGCTCGACGACTTCGAGGAGTCCGCGCTCGACGGCGTCGTCGAGACCCTGCCCGGTGGCGATGCCCGCGTAGTTGAGGTGATGGGTACGGGGCAGCGAACGCAGCTCGCCCTGACGCCAGTTGAGGTGGGTCAGCGCGACGGGCGCCCAGCAGGGCTCCCCGTTCTCCGTGGCCCGGGTCCACAGCGCCGGTGTGTCGGCGGTGAGTTCGGCGTACGGGAACCCCGGACGGCCGTACTGCCAGGGGGCGTACGTCGGCAGCGCGCCGGGTCCGTAGAGGCGGTGCCCCTCGTCGGCCAGTTCGGCGGCGGTGGCCCGCCGGGGCCCCTGGAGATGGCCGGGCGGCGGGATGCGATTGCCGCAGTAGCGCTCGACGGCCTCGGCCACCGCGGCGATCCACGCGCCCCGGGGGTCGCCGAACGTGGTGCCCAGCGAGACGCGGTCGGCGGGCCAGGCCCCGAGCCGGCGGGCGTCGGCGACATCGGCGGTCATCGCGAGGTAGCGGGGCGGCGCACCGGTGGGGTGTTCGACGGGTGCGACGGCGCGGATGATCCCGCTGACGGGGTCGACGAGAGCTTCGATGGGCAGGGCGCTGGTCAACGGCATATCTCCGGTACGGGCTCGACGTAGCGGCGTCGGGCGACGACGGGCAGGTGGAGGGCGCTGCCCCGGGGGTTCACGGTGCGGCGGGACGGGACGAGCCGGGTGGCCGTGACCGGGTCCTCGCCGGTGTGCGGGTTACGGGCGTGGGCGGGGAAGTGGTGTCCGGCGATCTCGGCCCGCAACCGGGTTCCGGCGGGCAGCCGGCGGCCCAGCGTGCCGAGCGGCACGGTGATGTCCGCGGCTTCGCCGGGCGGGCCGGTCCGCCGGACGATGCCGAAGGCGAGCGGGTCCGCGCGGCCGGACGGGTCGAGTGCGGTCAGGCGTACGGCCCAGTCCGCACAGGGTGTGTCCGCCGTGACGTTGATCCGGGCGACGGCGGCCCCTGCCAGGTCGAGCGGGCGGGGCAGCGGCGGCGAGAGGAGCAGACAGCGGTCGGCACGGTCGCCGTCGGCCGGGACGGCGAGGTCGTCCGAGCGGGCGGGGCGGTCCGGGTCGGCGCTGAACTCGGCTCCGTGGAGCAGCCGTAGACCGGTGGACGAGTCGAAGGGCCAGCGGCACTCCGCATCCGGCCCTGCCGGCCCTGGCGGCTCCGCCGACACCTCCGGCGCCTCCGGCGCCCGGGTGCTGTGCCAACGGCCGCTGTCGCCCAGGGCGATGATGCCGTGCCGCGTCGGCTTCAGGCTCCCGGCGAGCGCGGCGCGGGCCCACCGTACGTACAGCGCACCGAGGTTGACACGCGCACGGGACGGAGCGGCGGGGTCGGCGGTGAGGCGGTGGCCCCAGGGGCCGAGCAGCAGCCGGGCCGGGCCGCCCCACCCGTGCCACAGGGCCACGGTGTCCGCGGCGAAGGGGTCACGGGTGCCGCCGACCGCGAGCAGCGGAAGGCGGGCGTTGGAGCCCAGTTCGACGAGCCGGCCGCGTTCCCGGTCGGCCCAGAGCCGGGACCAGGACGGCAGTTCGCGCCCCAGACGCGCGGTCAGCCGCTCCGCCAGACGGGCGACCGGAAGGTGTTCGAGCAGCCGGGGGTCGTCCGCCAGGGCGCGGTCCAGCGCGTCCGGGTCGGAGTCGCGACGGTCGCCGTGGGCCGCCCACCAGCCGGCCCGGGCCCACAACCGCTCGGGGCCCCCTGGCTCGCGCGCCGTCTCGGCGAGGCCGAGCGCGGGGACGGCGGCGATCACGGCATCGGGGGCTCCGTCGCGGTGGGCGGCGTCGCGGGCCGCATCGGAGGCGGCGTCCGGGGCGTCGAGTGCGGTGACGAGGGCGCAGTACGCGGCGTAGGAGGCACCGACGGCGACGACCTCTCCGTTGCTCCAGGCCTGTTCGCGCACCCAGGCGACCGCGGCGGCGCCGTCCGCCTTCTCGTGGCTCCGGTAGGGGTGCCACTCCCCCGGTGAACCGTGGCGGCCGCGTACGTCCTGGGCGAGGGCGGTGAATCCGTGCGCCGCCCAGCCGCGCAGCTCGGCACGGTGGGCGTCGCGCCCGTAGGGGGTTCTGATCAGGACGGCGGGGCGGGGGCGAACCCCGTCCGGGAGGCATACGTCGGTGGCGAGCGCGGTGCCGTCCGGCGTGGGGACGTACACGGTACGGGTGTTCAC
>NZ_JBHXJG010000238.1:0-11217 GCF_042723425.1 Streptomyces sp. NPDC058375
CCGTATGCCTGACCGCCGCCGGCTGCGGCGGCGGCCCGGAAGCCGACGGGGCCGGAGCGAACTCACCCCGGCCCGGCGCGGACGCCGCCTCCCCCACGCCCACCCCCTCGGAGCCGGCCGCTTCCGCTTCCCCCTCCCTTTCCGGGAAGCCGCTGCCGAAGGGCCCGCTGACCGGCCGGACCGTGGTGATCGACCCGGGACACAATCCGGGCAACCGCGACCACACCAGGGAGATCAACGAGCAGGTCGACATCGGCACCGGCCGCAAGGAGTGCGATACGACCGGTACGTCCACGAACGACGGTTACGCGGAGGCCCGGTTCACCCTCGACGTCTCCCACCGGCTGCGCTCCCTGCTGGAGGCCGAGGGCGCCCGGGTCCGGCTGACGCACGACGCGGACCGGCCGTTCGGGCCGTGCATCGACGAGCGGGCCCGGATCGGGAACGAGGCGAAGGCCGACGCGGTCGTCTCGGTGCACGCCGACGGATCGGCGGTCGGCAACCGGGGCTTCCATGTGATCCTGCCCGCCGGGGTGAAGGGCGACGGGGCCGACACCTCGAAGATCGTGAAGAGTTCGGCCGATCTCGGCGCGAGGATCGCGGGACACTTCGTCCGCACGACCGGAAGCGCGCCTTCCAATTACATCGGCGGAAATACCGGTCTGGACACACGTAATGATCTCGGCGGACTGAATCTGTCGACCGTGCCCAAGGTGTTCGTCGAATGCGGCAACATGCGTGATCCCGAGGACGCCGCCCTGCTCACCAGCGCGAGTTGGCGGCAGCGGGCGGCCCAGGGGCTGGCCGACGGCATTACCAGCTATCTGAAGGGGTAGTTCTGCGGTGATATTGGGGGGATACCCGCTCACGATCCGGGCTCGGACGCAACCCGACCGGGCAGACGATAGATTCATCCGTACGATGGGGAGCCGCTCCCGAGCTTCGAGCCGCACCGGCGGCAGCGACGACCGCCCCGACGAGACGACCGACTAAGGACCTTCACGTGAATATCCGATCCCTCACTCGAGGCGACGGCGTGGTGATCGGAGCAGCGGTCGTGCTGTTCATCGCCTCTTTCCTCGACTACACCAGCTTCTGCACGCAGGGCATCGACTGCTCGCGGGTCGACAACCCGAACGCCTGGGACTCGCTCGGGCTGCTGATGAGCGTCTTCCTCGCCGGCGTCATCGCCGCGGCGCTGGTGATCGTCAGCCGTGCGATGCCGGGCCGCAAGGTCGCCGGGCTGGACCTCGGCCAGTTCGGCGCGGCGCTCACCGTCTTCGCTCTGTGGACCGCCTTCTGGACGATCCTCGACATCAGCGACGCCGGCGCCGGCCTGATCCTCGGCCTGCTCGCCACCATCGTGCTCGCCGGGGCCGCGATCGCCGGACCGCTGGTGCCCTTCCTCAAGGCCCCGCTCCTCAGCCCGGCCGGCCCGGCGCAGGGCGTGCAGGGCGGACAGCCCCCGTACGGCGCGCAGCCCGGCCAGGGCTACGGCTTTCCGGGCGGCCAGCAGCAGCCGTACGGCGCCCAGCCGAGCCAGGGTTACGGATACCCGGGCGCGCCCCAGCAGGGCCAGCCCGCCCAGGCCGACCCGGCGCAGGCACAGGCGCAGCAGGCCCAGGCCCAGGCCCACGCCCAGCAGCCCGCGCAGGGCGGCGCGGCACCGGCGGGCGACTTCACCCCGTTCTGGTTCGCCGTTCCGGTGGCCCGCCCGCTGTACGGCGAGGACGGTTCGCCGAACCCGATCGCCGAGCTGGCGCCGGGCACCTGGTACCTCGCGGTGGAGCAGCGCGGCCAGAGCCTCATCGCCCAGACGCAGGACGGCCGTCGTGGCGTCCTGCAGGACACCACGGGCATCCAGCGCGGCTGATTCCCCGACGCACCCCGCGGCCCCTCGCCCTTCCGGGCGGGGGGCCGTTGTCGTACAGTCCAACCCGCACACCCCTACCTGATGCTTCGTCAGTTACGGCTGGAGGGAACGGCATGCGGCTCGGACTCGCGCTCGGATACTGGGGCCGCGGCCCGGACCCCGGCCAGCTCGCGCTGGTCCAGGAAGCCGAGCGGCTCGGGTACGACTCGGTGTGGACGGCGGAGGCCTGGGGCTCGGACGCCTTCACACCGCTGACCTGGATCGCCGCCCACACCTCGCGGATCCGGCTGGGCACCGGCATCGTCCAGATGGCGGCCCGGACGCCCACCGCGACGGCCATGCACGCGCTGGCCCTGGACCATCTCTCCGGCGGCCGGATGCTGCTCGGCCTCGGTCTGTCCGGGCCGCAGGTGGTGGAGGGGTGGTACGGGCGGCCGTTCCCGAAGAGCCCGCTGACCGCGACCCGCGAGTACGTCGAGGTGATCAGGCAGGTGCTGGCGCGGCAGGGACCGGTCGAGCTGGCGGGCCGCTTCCACTCCCACCCGTACGACGGCCCGGACGCCACCGGGCTCGGCAAGCCACTGAAGCCGATCACGCACCCGCTGCGGGCCTCGCTCCCGGTCCTGCTGGGCGCGGAGGGCCCCAAGAACATCGCGCAGACGGTGGCGATCGCGGACGGCTGGCTGCCGCTGTACTGGTCCCCGCTGCGCACCGACGTCTACGAAGCCTCGCTCACCGGACTCCGGGACGGCTTCATGATCGCGCCGATGGCCCGCGCGCACGTCTGCGACGACGTGGCCGAGGGGCTGTGGCCGGTGAAGGCGATGCTCGGCTTCTACATCGGCGGGATGGGCCACGCGGCCCGCAACTTCCACGCCGACCTGATGGCCCGCATGGGGTTCGAGGAGGAGGCCCGGCGGATCCAGGAGCTGTTCCTCCAGGGCCGCAAGGAGGAGGCGGTACGGGCGGTGCCCGACGCGTTCGCCGACGAGATCTCGCTGATCGGGCCACGCGCCCGGGTCGCGGAGCGGCTGGAGCTGTGGCGCACGGGCCCGGTGACGGACCTGCTGGTCACCGCCCCGGACCCGCACACGCTACGGGTCCTGGCGGAACTCAACGCTTAGACACGGCAGTTCAGCCGAACGAGGAGCGGTCCAGCCAGAAGTCCAGCAGGGCCGCGTCGCCGAGCACCTCCACGCGCGAACTGGTGGGCTCCAGGCGGCGGTTGAAGACGAGCATCAGATCGGTGAGCGAGCCGCGCAACGCGACGGTGGCCTTCTCGTGCGCGCGCCGCCAGGTGAAGCGGTCGTCGCCGAACTCGATCAGCCACTCCGCGCCGGGCACATCGGTGGCGTGCAGATGCAACGAGCGCCCGCCGCCCCGCAGTTCCGCCGCCTCCGGATCGCCTTCCTCCTGGGCCAGGGCGACGATGCCCAGCCACTCGTCGATGGTGTCGGCGGCCACCTCGGCGTCGACCTCGTACGGGGCACGGGCGGCGAGCGCCGCGTCCGCCCGGTGCACGGCCGTCTCGTGCGTCATGCGCCGCGCCCAGAAGGCCGTACGCTGCTCGGTCACCCACGTCCACACCTCGGCCTCCGGCCCCGCCTCCCGCAGCGCGTCGACGGTGGCGGCCGCGCCTTCGGCGAGCCAGGCGTCCAGCGCGGCCGGATCGTCGCTCCCCGGCCCCGTGAAGCCGGGCACCTTGTCCTCCGGGACCTCATCGGCGGCCCGGCCGCGGACGATCTCGCCGACCCACCGGTGCGCGCCGCCGACGTGCACCGCCAGCTCGCGGAGGTTCCAGTCGGGGCAGGTGGGGACGGTCGCGGTGAGGTCGGCGCCGGTCAGAACCGCGCGCAGGGCGTCGGTCTGGGCGAGGATCTCGTCGCAGTAACGGTCGTGGGAGAGAGACGTCATGCGGCACCTTAACCGGCGGCGCCCGGGATGATCACCCCGATATCCGCCCGGACTATCCGGTCAGCTGGGAGGTGGAGGGGACCTTGTCCTTCACCTCGGCGCCCGCGCCCTTGCCCGCGTTCTTGATGCTGTCGATGACGCTCTCGAACGCGCCCACGTCGCCCTCCCCCGCCTCCCCCTTGCGGAGCTTCGTCCCCAGGTCCTTGAGCGATTCGATCCCGGCGGTGAGCGGGGCGACGGCCTTCGACAGCAGCGGGTCGCCCTTGGCGTTCTCCGACGCGGCCTTGAGCCGGTTGTAGGCGAACCCGCCCGCCAGGCCCGCCTTGACGAGGGCGAGACGGCGCCCCTCCGCGCCCTTCTTGAACGTCCCGGCGCGGTACGGCTTCACGATCCACTGGTACGTCGCCCCCGCCGCGAGCCCCGCGTTGGCGACGAACCGGGTCTTGGCGAGCCGCTGCTTCTCGGCGGATGCCGAAGGGGTGGCCCCGGAGGGGGCGGCGGACGCCGAGGCGCTCGCCGCGTTGCCTCCGGCGGAGTCCCCGGAGTCGCCGCACGCGGTGACGCCCGTCAGCAGGGAGCAGGACAGCAGCAGCGCCACCAGGGTCCGGCGCAGCGGTACGGAACAGGGCACGGCGGGGCCTCCTGACCGAGAGTGACGAATCTCGACACTCCCGCCCAGACTCGCCCGTTCCCCACGCGGCCGCCACCCGGTGCGGGCCGTCCGGGTTTCACCCTGCGTAAAGCGGCAACCAGAGTTCCATGTCTCCCAGAACCCGTTCAGGAAGCAGCTCAGCGGCACGCGTGATCGCCGTCGTGGCCGACATCTTGGCCTTCATCATCATCCTGTGGATCCTGATGTACCTGCTGGACGCCAACCGCGGCAACGACTTCGTGCAGTGGGTGCACGACTCGGCCCGCTGGCTGGCCGGCTGGTCGTACGACCTGTTCACGTTCGACCGGACATGGGCGAACGTCGTCGCCGGTTACGGTCTCGCGGCCGTGGTCTACCTGTTCATCGGGCACGCCGTGGCGGGTCGGCTCCGTCGCTGAACCGGCCCCGCTTCAGCGCGTGTTGGCGCGACAGCAGTCCGGCTCCAGGCCGACCGGCAGCCGCTCGCCCGCGAAGACGGCGGTGGTCGCCTCGTCCCCCCCGAGTGCGGCCACCGCGAGCAGCAGCGAGCCCGCCGTCCAGGTGGTGAGTTCCTCGGGCCAGACGGCCTTGTTGCCCTCGAAGACGTACCCCGTCCAGTACAAACCGCCCTCGGCGCGCAGGTGCTGGACGGACTGGAGGATCTCCAGCGCCCGGTCCGACTCGCCCGTCACCCAGAGGGCGAGGGCCAGTTCGCAGCTCTCGCCGCCGGTGACCCAGGGGTTGGGCAGCACGCAGCGCACCCCGAGGCCGGGGACGACGAAGCGGTCCCAGCCCTCCTGGATGCGGGCGGTGGCCTCGGCCCCGGTGACCGCGCCGCCGAGGACCGGGTAGTACCAGTCCATCGAGTAGTGGTTCTTGTCGAGGAAGCGCTCCGGGTGGCTGCGGATCGCGTGGGCCAGCGCCCCGGTCGCCAACTCCCAGTCCGGCTGCGGCTCCTCGCGGCGCTCCGCGATGGCCAGCGCACAGCGCAGCGCCTGGTGGATCGAGGACGAACCGGTCAGCAGCGCGTCGTTCACCGGGGTGCCGTCGGGCTCCCGCTTCCAGCCGATCTGCCCGCCGGGCTGCTGGAGCCCGAGGACGAACTCGACGGCCGCGAAGACGGTGGGCCACATCCGGTCGACGAACGCGTCGTCGCCGGTGGCGAGATAGTGGTGCCAGACGCCGACGGCCACGTACGCGCAGAAGTTGCTCTCCAGGCCGCGGTCGGTCGGCCGCTGCGGATCGCCGTCGTGGTAGGCGGCGTACCACGAGCCGTCGGCGTTCTGGTTGCGGGCGAGCCAGTCGTAGGCGCGGGCCGCGGCCTCGTGCTCGCCGGCCGCGTCCAGGGCCATCGCGGCCTCGGTGTGGTCCCACGGGTCGAGGTGGTGCCCGCGGAACCAGGGCAGTGCCCCGTCCTCCCGCTGTACGGCGGCGATCGCGGCGACCGTCTCGGCGGCCTGAGCCGCCGTCAGGACGCCCGGCAGAACGAGGTGTTCGGTCTGTTCGGGGGTGCTCACGCCTCGGCCTTCGGAAGGTGCGGCTTGGTGGCGTACGCGACGAAGCTCTTGCCGACGACCGGGTTGAGGAGCTGCTCGGCGACCCGGGTCGCCAGCGGCTTCTTCATGATGTCCCAGACCAGCAGCTTGTGGTACGCCCGCACCGGCAGGGCCTTGTCGTTGTCGACGCCGAAGGCGCACTTGAGCCACCAGTACGGCGAGTGCAGGGCGTGCGCGTGGTGGGTGCCGTACGGCTTGAGTCCGGCCTCGCGGATCCGGGCGAGGAGCTGGTCCGCCTTGTAGATGCGGATGTGGCCGCCCTCGACCTCGTGGTACGCGTCGGAGAGCGTCCAGCAGATCCTCTCGGGGCCGTAGCGCGGGACGGTGATCGCTATCCGGCCGCCCGGCTTGAGGACCCGGACCATCTCGGCGAGGACGCCCTTGTCGTCCGGGATGTGCTCCATGACCTCGGAGATGATCACGACGTCGAAGGAGTCGTCGGGGAAGGGCAGGTTGAGCGCGTCACCCTCCATGGCGGTGGCGGTGGCGCCCTCGGGGGCCTCACCGGCCTCCTTCATCGCGGCGAACCACTTGGCGACCTCGCGGATCTCCTCGGCGTTCTGGTCGAGGGCGACGACCTGCGCTCCGCGCCGGTAACACTCGAAGGCATGCCGGCCGGCACCGCAGCCCAGGTCGAGCACTCGGTCGCCGGCGGCGAGCGGGAAGCGGGTGAAGTCGACGGTCAGCACGAGGGCCTGCCTTCGAGGTCGGAGGTACGGGTTGCGACGATCGGGTCCGCGGTCGCCCGGGGGCGCACGGCCGCCCGGGAGTCCACGGTCACCTGCGGACTCCGCGTGCGGTGATCGCCTGACGGTACAGCTCGGCCGTTCCGGCCGCCGCCCGGGCCCAGGTGAAGTTGGCCAGCACCCGCTCGCGGCCCGCCGCGCCGAGCCGGGCGCGCAGCTCCGGGTCGGCCAGCAGCCGGGCCAGCGCCCCGGCCAGCGCGTCCGGGTCGCCGGGCGCCACGGCGAGGCAGGTCTCCCCGTCGCGGCCGGAGACCTCGGGGATCGCACCGCCGGTGGTGGCGACGAGCGGGGTGCCGGTGGCCATGGCCTCGGCGGCGGGCAGCGAGAACCCCTCGTACAGCGAGGGCACGCAGGAGACCTGGGCGCTGCGCACCAGGTCGACCAGCTCGGCGTCGCTGATGCCCTTGACGAACTCGACGGCGTCCGCGAGCCCGTGCCGCTCGATGGCGCGGGCGACCGGCCCGTCCTCGGCGCGCTTGCCGACGACGACGAGGTGGGCGGCGGGGTTCTCGGTACGGAGCTTGGCGAGCGCGTCGACGAGGTGGACGAGGCCCTTGAGCGGGACGTCGGCGCTGGAGGTGGTGACGATGCGGCCGGGCACCTCGGCGACGGACGGATCGGGCGACCACAGGTCGGTGTCGGCGCCGATGTGGACGACGCTGATCCGGTCCTTGCGTACGCCGAGGTCCTCGACGATCTCGTCGCGGGAGGAGCCGGAGACGGTGAGGACGGTGTCCAGCTTGCGGGCGACCCGCTTCTGCATCCGCGTGAAGGCGTACCAGCGGCGTACGGAGGCACGCCGGCGGCGGCTGGTCGCGGCCGCCAGGTCGAGCCTGCGGTCCACGGTGATGGGGTGGTGGATCGTCGTCACGAGCGGGGCCCCGAGGTCGCCGACGAGCCCGTAACCGAGGGTCTGGTTGTCGTGGACGACATCGAACTCACCGCGCCGGGCCAGGAGATGGCGGCGGGCGCGGAGGCTGAAGGTGAGCGGCTCGGGGAAGCCTCCGGTCCACATGGTGGCGACCTCGGCGACGTCGATCCAGTCGCGGTACTCGCCGGGCTTCGGCGTACGGAAGGGGTCGGGCTGACGGTAGAGGTCGAGGCTGGGCAGCTCGGTCAGCGGGACGCCCTCGTCGAGCACCGGGTAGGGCTGCGCACCGATCACCTCGACGCTGTGGCCCAGGCGGGCCAGCTCCCGGCCCAGGTGGCGGACGTACACGCCCTGGCCGCCGCAGAACGGATTGCCCTTGTACGTGAGGAGTGCGATCCGCAACGGCCGGTCGCCGGTCCCGGCGGTGCTGCCGTCGCCCGTGCGGGGGCCTGTCTCTATGGCCTCAGCGGTCACACTCGGCCCCCTTCTGACTGCGTGTTCGCCGGAGCGTAACCGGTCGCGCTAATCTAGAACAAGTTTCAGACTTGGCTGAACAAGTTTCATACTTGATCGCTCGACGTGCATCGAATCTACCGGCAGGTAGCGTCGCCGGGACCGCCGGATCAGGTGATTCGCGCCACGACGGACGCCCCTGGCATGCTGTGCGCGCCCGGACGGCCCGCTTCGCCCGTCCGGGTGGATCAAGCCATGGATCGTGGATCGTGGATCGTGGAACGGGGACAGCATGACCGCGGACGCCAGACCGGCAGCGCCTCCGCTGACCGAGCGCCAGGAGGCCCGTCGCCGCCGCATCCTGCACGCCAGCGCCCAGCTGGCCAGCCGGGGCGGGTTCGAGGCGGTGCAGATGCGGGAGGTGGCCGAGGCCGCCGGGGTCGCGCTGGGCACCCTCTACCGCTACTTCCCCTCCAAGATCCATCTGCTCGTCGCGACCATGCAGGACCAGCTCCAGCACCTGCACACCACGCTCCGCAAGCGCCCGCCGGCCGGCGAGGACGCGGCCCAGCGGGTGGCCGAGACGCTGATGCGCGCCTTCCGCGCTCTGCAGCGCGAACCGCACCTCGCGGACGCCATGGTCCGCGCCCTCACCTTCGCCGACCGCAGCGTGAGCCCCGAGGTGGACACGGTCTCCCGGCTCACCACGGCGATCATCCTGGACGCGATGGGCCTGGAGCACCCGACCCCGGAGCAGCTCTCGGCGGTCCGGGTCATCGAGCACACCTGGCACTCGGCGCTGATCACCTGGCTGTCGGGGCGGGCCTCGATCGCCCAGGTGAAGATCGACATCGAGACGGTCTGCCGCCTCATCGACCTGACGGCGGAGCCGGGGACGGGGACGGCGAGGGAGCGGGACCGGGGCTGAGCGACGACACGGGGGCCTCGGCGGCTCCGTCGGCCGCGGCGCCCCAGTCAGCCCCGCCGGCTCCGTCCACTCCCTCCGCTCCGTCCGCTCCCGCCAGGGCCACCACGGCCGCGCGGCGCCGGTCCGTCCACGCGGTCAGCCGGACGTCGTCCCTCCCTGCCTTGAACAACGCCTCCCGCCGCACCCACAACCGCAGCAGCGCCGGACCGGGGTCCGGCTCGGCGCAGGCGGCGTCCACCTCGTCGTGCGGCAGCAGCCGCCTCAGTACGGAGACGGGCCCGGGCCGACGCGTCAGGGGCTCCACATCGATCCCGACCGGGCCCGGCCCGACCACCGCGGCGGCCAGACCGTCGGCGTGGCTGAAACTGGCGCCGAGACCGGGGTGGTCCGGGAGATACGGCCGGCCGTGCCCGTCGCGCCCGCACCCGGGGCAGCGCTGGGCCGGCTCCACGGCACGCGGCGGCAGCCCGGTGATCCGGGAGGCGCACAGCCGCAGCAGCAGCCGGGCCGCCAGGACGTCGTCGCGCCGGGCGGGCACCCGGATGCCCGCGAGCCTGCGCCGCTCCCACGGGGCGAGCAGGCGCTCGTCCAGCTCCGGGTGGGCCAGTACCTCGGCGGTGGTGGCGACGAGCACGACGGCAGCCGCGCCCGCCCGGCCCGGGCCTGCGCTCACCCGGCCGGGACCTCCGCGTGGCCGACGGGGTCGAGGAAGCGCTCCTTGACGCGGGCGAGGGTCCGGAAGTCGTCGATGGTGACCTCCTGCAGATCGATGCTGCTGCCCGAGATCTCCTCCAGGAGATCGACGAACTCCAGGAAGTCCATCGAGTCGATGAGGCGGGCTTCGATGAGGTCCTCGTCCACGCCGATCGGGCCGTCGAGGCCGGGGTTCTTCTCGTGGAGCCACGCTGAGACCTGGTCCATGGGGGAGATCGCTCCTCTTGCTGTTCTGGTGGCCGACCCGTTTTGGCGGCCGACGGACGGGGTGGAGGTCAGGAACCGGTGACGGCGGCCCGGAGCCGTTCCAGCGCCTGCTCGGCCGTGCCGTGGGCGAGGATCATCGCGTGCACCCAGCGCTCGACGCCGAAGGCGACGCAGGAGCTGTACGCGGGCCCGTTCGAGCCGGCTCGGATGCCGAGCCGCTCGCCGAAGAAGTTGCGGTGCCGGTTGACGGAGGCGATGGCCGTACCGTCGGGGGCGCTGTACTCGTACTTGACCGGATCCAGTGCCATCAGCCGGGCCCTGGACCCCCCGTTGTCGTAGAACGGGTCGTCGGCCGCCGCCCGGGTCAGGGTCAGGCCGAGCCGCCCGGCCGCCTCCTCGACGAACTCCCCGCCGAGCGCCTGGTGTTCGGTGGCCCCGTCCTTGGTGCCGAGGTAGAGCACCTCACGCATGTGGAACCCCCACAGGCGGCGCAGGCCGTCGTAATGGGTCTCGTTGCGGAAGCAGCGGCCGGCCGCCGAGAGCCGCAGCCCGTCGTCGCCGACGTCCTCGCCCTCCAGGGAGAGCAGCAGGCCGTAACAGGTCGCGGACGGCAGCACATGCCCGGTCGGGTGCAGCGGGAGGTCCTGGGGCGAGCCGCCGGAGGCCAGGCCGTCGAGCACATCCGGGCCGAACCGGCCTGCGGAGACGCCGAGATGGGGGAAGTTGCGGAAGAAGTCCAGCCGCGCCAGCCCGTCGACGGACAGCAGGGGCGGCCCCAGAACCTCGGGGGCGGAGAGCCGGTCGGCCAGACCGGTCAGCAGATCGTCCAGCCCCCGCAGCAGAGCGGTGCGGACCGGGTCCAGCGTGATCAGCCCGGCACCGGGACTCTTCAGCTCGACACCCGGAAGGGCCGTGATGCTGGATGTGTTCATCGAACCGCGTCTTTCTCGGTGTGGGCCGGCCGCGCTGGGCACCCACCGGATGTACGGGCCGCATCGCCGTGGCGTCGGCGGCCCCGAGCAGGGCCGTCACCGGCCGGAGCACAGGCGGGAAAAACGGGTTGACAGCCCGTCACGAACCCGACCGCGCCCTTGGACACTAGGCCTGCCACTCGCTTGTTGTCTAGACCAAAAGTACCGAACGGCAGGTATCGGTTCCGTGGCCGTCGGGCGCAGGACACCACCCCATATCCCCATATGTGCCAGGCACTTGACAGTCCAGGCGGTCTGGACCAATCCTGCTGATCGACGTGGTCACGGCTCCTCCCGCCACGGCACTGCCATCCGTCCCGCCGTGGGGGGCGGCCCCGGGCGCGCGGGGGGCG
>NZ_JBHXJG010000239.1:0-11191 GCF_042723425.1 Streptomyces sp. NPDC058375
TGCGGGCCCCGGGCGGCGTGGGCGCGCAGGTCACCGGGGGCCAGGGCGAAGACCTCGCGGACCGTCTCGTTGAAGGTGCGGATCGAGGAGAACCCGGCGGCGAACGCCACCTGGGCCATGGGCAGCGCGGTCGTCTCGATGAGGAGGCGGGCGGTCTGCGCCCGCTGGGCGCGGGCCAGGGCGAGCGGGCCTGCGCCCAGTTCGGCCAGCAGCTGGCGTTCGATCTGGCGGGCGGAGTAGCCGAGCCGGGCGGCGAGGCCGGGTACGCCCTCGCGGTCGACGACCCCGTCCCGGATGAGGCGCATGGCGCGGGCGACCGAGTCGGCGCGGGCGTTCCACTCCGGGGATCCGGGGCTGGTGTCGGGGCGGCACCGCTTGCAGGCCCGGAAGCCGGCCTGCTGGCAGGCGGCCGCGCTCGGGTAGAAGGTCATGTTGCGGACCTTGGGCGGCACGACGGGGCAGCTGGGGCGGCAGTAGATCCGGGTGGTCAGGACCGCGGTGAAGAACCAGCCGTCGAAGCGGGCGTCCTTGGACTGGACGGCCCGCACGCAGCGCTCGGTGTCGGTGTGCATGGTTCCAGGATGGTTCACCGGTCAGGGGCCTGGCTGGCGGAAATCCGACATGGCCGTCGGGCCCGTCTCGCGCGTGGTCCCGGAGCCGTCTCCCGCGCGGGAGGGCGCCGGCTCAGCCGCGCATCGCGAGGACTTCCTCGAACTCCACGTACGCGTGCGCGTCAAAGAGGACGAAGCGCACCTCCTCGACCGGCTCCAGAGTCTCCGCCAGGACCGTGCGCACCGCGATCCGGGCCCCGTCGTCCATCGGCCAGCCGTAGATGCCGGTGGAGATCGCCGGGAACGCGATCGACTTGGCCCCCAACTCGGCCGCCAGGCGCAGGGATTCGCGGTAGCAGGAGGCGAGCAGGGCGGAGCGGTCCTGAGCGCCGGAGAAGACGGGGCCGACCGTGTGCACGATCCACTGGGCGTCGAGGCGCCCGGCGGTGGTGGCGACGGCCTGCCCGGTGGGCAGCCCCTTTCCGTACTGCGAGGCGCGCAGTTCACGGCAGGCCGCGAGGATGTCGGGTCCGCCGCGCCGGTGGATGGCGCCGTCGACCCCGCCGCCGCCGAGGAGCGAGGAGTTCGCCGCGTTGACGATGACGTCGACGGACTGGTCGGTGATGTCGCCGCGGACCAGACGTACGGCGGGAGAGACAGAGGTGCTCATGCGGACATCATGCCGCGCGCCGGGGGCCTTCGCCGCCCGGTCCGTTCAGGAGGCCCGCAGCCTGGTCGGTTCCGGGGGGGCATCCGTTCAGGAGGCCCGCAGCCGTCGCCATACGGCCTTGGCGGCGTGGTGGCCGGACATGCCGTGCACTCCGGGTCCGGGCGGGGTGGCCGACGAGCAGAGGAAGACCGCGGGGTGCGCGGTGGCGTACGGGACGCGGGCGAGCTTGGGGCGGATCAAGGTCTGGAGTCCGGCGAAGGCTCCGCAGGCGATGTCGCCGCCGATGTAATTGGCGTTGCGCGCGGCGAGTTGGGGCGGTCCGGAGAGCGCGCGGGCCAGCACCAGGTCGCGGAAACCGGGGGCGAAGCGCTCCAGTTGGCGTTCGATGACGTCGGTGGCGTCGCCCTCCCACCCGGCCGGGACGTGTCCGTACACCCAGAAGACGTGGCGTCCCTCGGGGGCCCGGGAGGGGTCGGTGAGGCTCGGCTGGGCGGTGATGAGGAAGGGGACGCTGGGGTCGCGGCCCTCCACGGCGGCCCGCAGCGCGGTGTCGATGGTGGTGGCGTCGGCCCCGATGTGGACGGTGCCGGCGCGGCGCGCTTCCTCGGCGGTCCAGGGGACGGGGCCGGACAGGGCGTAGTCGATCTTGAAGGCGGAGGCGCCGTAGCGGTAGCGGTGGTACGCGCTGCCGAGTCCGGCGATGCGGGCGAGCGCCGAGGGTGAGGTGTCGAAGATGTAGGCGCGGGCGGGCGGCAGTTCGTCCAGGCGCTTGACCTCGCTGCCGGTGCGGATCGTGCCGCCGTGTTCGCGCAGGAGGGAGGCCAGCGCGTCGGAGATGGCCTGGGAGCCGCCGCGCGGCACCGGCCAGCCGTTCTCGTGGGCGGCGAGCGCGAAGACGAGGGCGATCGCGGAGGTGGCGAAGCCGCTGGTGGGAGCTATGGCGTGGGCGGCGAGCCCGGCGAAGAGGCCGCGGGCCTTCTCGCCCTGGAAGCGCCGGGAGACCCAGCTGGCGGGCTGCATGCCGAGCAGCCCGAAGCGGGCCAGCCGGTACGGGTCGCGGGGCAGGCCGTCCCAGGGAGTGCGCAGGAAGTCGGCGGCCAGGGTGTCCCAGCGGCCGAGGAAGGGGGCCATCAGGCGGCGGTAGGCGCCGGCGTCGGCGGCCCCCAGCGACATGGCGCTCTCGCCGACGGAGCGGGTGAGCGTGGCGGCCGTCCCGTCCGGGAAGGGGTGGGCGAGGTCGACCTCGGGGTGCAGCCACTCAAGGCCGTGCCGATCCAGCGGCATCGCCCGGAACGCGGGCGAGCCGATCCCGAGGGGGTGCACGGCGGAGCACGGGTCGTGCCGGAACCCCGGGAGGGTCAGCTCCTCGGTGCGGGCGCCTCCTCCGACGGTGTCGTGCGCCTCGTGGACCTCCACGGAGAAGCCCCGGCGGGCCAGTTCGGCCGCGGCGGTCAGTCCGTTGGGCCCCGCGCCCACCACGACCGCATCGAGCATCGACGGCACTGGGGACTCCTTCGTCGGCCGGCAGTCGGACACCCAGGATATTCGGGCCGGCCGACAACGTGGACGCGGGCCCCCGCGGACGGGCCCGCCCCCGCTCCCGTCAGCCGCCCGCCCGCAACGCCGTCAGGACCCGCGCGGCGGTGGCCTCGTCGCGGGCGGCGGTGAACGGCAGGTCGTTGCCGCCGGCGATCCGGAACGGGACACCGGACAGCGTCGACTGCGCGCCGCCCGCCTCGGTGACCAGGAGCAGCCCGGCCGCGTGGTCCCAGGCGTACTCCCAGTTGAACGCGGTGGCGTCCAGGTCCCCGCGCGCCACCGCGAGGTACTCAAGGCCGGCCGAGCCGCAGGGACGGGCCGCGATGCCCTCGGTGCGCAGCCCGAGCAGGGCCCGCTTCTGGGCGTCGGTGGTGTAGTCGGGGTGCGACATCGCGACGTTCAGTACGGCGCCGGGAGCGGGTGCGCCGGACCGTATCGGCGTGCCGTTGAGGGTCGCGCCCCGGCCGCGTACGGCGACGGCCATCTCGCCCAGGACCGGTGCGTACGTCCAGGAGGCGTGGACCTGGCCGTGCTGGGCGAGGGCGACCAGGGTGCAGAAGCCGGCCTCGCCCCGGACGAACTGGCGGGTGCCGTCGACCGGGTCGACGATCCAGACGGGGGCGTCGCCGTCGAGGGCGTCGTAGACGGCCGGGTCGGCGTGCACGGACTCCTCGCCGACGACGACCGAGCCGGGCAGCAGCTTGGTGAGGGCGGCGGTGAGGTGTTCCTCGGCCAGCCGGTCGGCGGCGGTGACCAGGTCGTGCGGGCCGCTCTTCTCGATGATCTCGTGGTCGGCGAGTTTCCGGTGGCGGGGCATGATCTCGGCCGCGGCGGCGGCGCGCACGGCGGCCTCGACCTCGGCCGGCGGTCCGGTGTGCCCGGCGGTCCCGTACAGGAAGTCATCGATCATGGCTCCACCCAATCACGGTCGGCCCGCGACGCCACCGCCGGGCTTGCGAAGGCGCTGGTCAGCGGCCGTTACGCAGCGCCGGTCAGCGGCCGTTAGGCACAGCTGGTCAGCGGCCGTTACGCAGCGCCGGTCAGCGGCCGTTCCGAGCGCTGACCGGCGGCCGTTCCGCAGCGCCGGTCAGCGGCCGACGGCGTACCCCTGCATGCCGCGCGGATTGGCGGCGGCGGACAGGACGCCGGTCTCGGGGTCGCGGGCCACGGCGCACAGGCGCCCCTCCGACCACGGCTCGCCGACCGTGACGTCATGGCCCCGGCGGCGCAGTTCCGCGATCACGCCGGGGTCCATCCGGCTCTCGACGGTGACGCTGCCGGGGTGCATGGCGCGCGGGTGGAACGAGCCCGGGAAGCTGTCGTTGTGCCAGTTCGGCTCGTCGATCGCACCCTGGAGGTCGAGCCCGCCGCGCACCCGGGCGCGCCGGGCGACGGCGAGGAAGAAGTGCACCTGCCACTGGTCCTGCTGGTCGCCGCCGGGCGTGCCGAACGCCATCACGGGGACGCCGTCGCGCAGGGCGAGGGAGGGCGTGAGGGTGGTGCGGGGGCGGCGGCCGGGCGTCAGGGAGTTGGGCAGGCCCTCGTCCAGCCAGGCCATCTGGAGCCGGGTGCCGAGCGGGAAGCCCAGCTCGGGCACGACCGGATTCGACTGGAGCCAGCCGCCGCTGGGCGTGGCGGAGACCATGTTGCCCCAGCGGTCGACGACGTCCAGGTGGCAGGTGTCGCCCCGGGTCGTGCCGTCGGGGGCGACCAGCGGCTCGGCGCCCGGGCGGGTGCGGCGGGCCATGGTGGGCTCCCCCGCGCCGGGGGCCGGGACGAAGCCGGGGCCGGCCGCGCCGGGCTTCCCGGCGGCGACGGCGCGGACGTGGGCGGAGAGGCGCGGGGTGCGGCCGCCGGGGCCGCCGGGGCGCAGCGCCGGCGACGCGGTGCCGGTGATCAGCGCACGGCGTTCGGTGTTGTACGCCGCGGAGAGCAGGTCGTCCAGGGGGACGTCGGCGGCGTCCCCGTACCAGGCCTCACGGTCGGCCATGGCGAGCTTGCAGCCCTCGATGAGCAGGTGGACGTAGTCGACGGAGCCGTGCGGCGGCAGTTCGTCCGGGAGGAGCGCGAGCTGCTGGAGGAAGGCGGGCCCCTGGCTCCAGCCGCCCGCCTTGGCCAGCGTCCAGCCGTTCCAGTCGTACGTGGCGGGGGCTTCGTACGACGCGGACCAGCCAGCCAGGTCGGCGGCGGTCAGGGTGCCGGTGTGCCGGGCGCCGCTGCTGTCCCGGGTGGGGACGGCGGCCTGCCGTACGAGGGCCTCGGCGACGAATCCCTCGCGCCAGATCGCGCGGGCGGCCTCGATCCGCGCGGTGCGGTCCGCTCCCCCGGTCTTCTCGGCCTCGGCGATCAGGCGTCGCCAGGTCGCGGCCAGGGCGGGGTTGCGGAACAGCTCGCCGGGGCGCGGGGAGCGGCCGCCGGGGAGGTAGACCTCGGCGGAGGTGGTCCACTCGGTCGTGAAGAGTTCGCGCACGGTCTCCACGGTCTCGCCGACCCGCTCGACGGGGGCGTGGCCGTCCTCGGCGTATCCGATCGCGTAGCGCAGCACCTCGGCCAGGTCCTTGGTGCCGTGGTCGCGCAGGAGCAGCATCCAGGCGTCGAAGGCTCCGGGGACGGCGGCGGCGAGCGGCCCGGTGCCGGGGACGAGACCGAGGCCGAGGGAGCGGTAGTGGGCGACGGTCGCCCCGGCCGGGGCGGGGCCCTGACCGCACAGGACGCTCACCTCGCCGTGCGCGGTCGCCAGGATCATCGGCACTTCGCCGGCCGGGCCGTTGAGGTGCGGCTCGACGACGTGGAGGACGAACCCGGCGGCTACGGCGGCGTCATAGGCGTTGCCGCCGTCCTCCAGGACCGCCATCGCGGACTGGGAGGCCAGCCAGTGGGTGGAGGACACCATGCCGAAGGTGCCCTGGAGGGTGGGGCGGGTGGTGAACATAGGGGCTCTCACCTCGCTGTTTACGGGCGTCGGACGGTCGGATCCGCACTCGGGGTCGGGCCTGGGGAGTCTGGACCGGAACTCTCCTCCACCCGCCTACCAGGGGCTTCACCTTCTGTCACCCCAACGGGTGCTCCGGCCCATCAGGTGGGAAAGAGTTCAATGAGCGTTGAGGGAGCGCTGGCTGGATATCGAGTGATCGGGCCAATGTAGCGTCCTCAGGGTCAGTCCGCGTTGGCCTCGGCGCTCTCGTGCGTACACGTGAGCGCCGACGAGCGGGGCGACCGTGGCGGTCCAGGGGCCGGCTTGGTGTGAACAAAGTGCCGGGCGGGGCCTCGTCGTTCAGCTCAGGTCCGGCTTGTGCGGTGCCTGTGTCGTCGATTCCGGGCATGCCCCAACCTCCAACACGTCGGCATTGCGGACAGGCGTCGGCATGCGGCCCACCATGTCGTTGAATTCCCAACATGTGGTTAACCCCCAAACAACAGGAGCAGCCATGACGTCCACTGATGCGAAGAGCGTCGTCCTCGCCTACCTCAAGGCGATCGACGAGCGCGACGCGGAAGCCATTCAGGCGACCCTCTGGGAGGACGCCGAGTTCCGCATCCCCGGCGAGCACCCGCTCGCCGGAAGCTGGGTCGGTCTCGACGAGATCCTCAACCAGTTCATGTTGCCGCTGATGGAGCTGTTCTCCACGGACGTTCCCTACACCATCGAGATGACGCAGGTCATAGCCGAGGGCGACACGGTCGTGCTCGACTGCGTGGCCCGTGCCGCGTCCCGCTCCGGCCGCCCCTACGAAGCACCCATCGTCTCGGTGTTCGCCATCCAGGACGGCCGGATCAAGGCTATGCGCGAGTTCTTCGACACCCAGTACTTCGTGCGGACGCTGTTCGGCGACGACAACGGCTGAACAGGAGACCGGGGAGGTCGAGTTACCGCCGCATGAACGCACCTGCCTAACGTCGGAATCCACTCCCAGTGACACGTCACGCCCCATGAGACCCGTAGGGCGGGCGTGTAAGCGGCGGCACATCGCGCTCTCGAAACCCGATGGGCGGGCGTGCCGTTCACGTTTCCGGCGCTCGCCACGGCTCGTCATGGAGATGGGAGTACGTAAGGGCTCGCAGAGAATCATGGTGTTGCTTCCCGTGGTTCGCCTCGCTGGCGAGGTATGCGCATATCCCACGAGGTCCGTGATCAACTCGCCCTGAACCGACCACGACACGGCAAGCCTTCGCCGTTGCCTCCATCCGCCGCTGGTGGCAGGCCCGTGCCGGCCACGACCACCCGCAGGCCATGCGGCGCTGATCACCGCGGAGGCGGGCGGCTCCCACGGGCACCGCGTCCGCGCCTGGATGGCCGAACTTGCCGCCCTGACCTCCGAGACGGGGCTGGAGATCACGGTCAGCCCGCTTCCGCGGCCCGGACGCGAGCTTGGCCTGGTGTGTCGGTCGTGCCGCAACGGCCCACTCGGCAACGAGTTCGGCGATCACGTCGGGCGACAGACCCGTGATCCTCCGGTCCCATCGCGCGATGTCGGCTGACCGTGTTGTATACGTCGTTGCCCTTTCTCGGCCGGACGACCACCACGTGAATCCCGGTGCGGTGCGCGGAAGTCGAGGGGGCGGGTCGCCGGGTGCGGACAACGCGCCAGTGGCTGCGGTAGTCCACATAGAGCTTGCGGTAGTCGGCCAGCTCCTCGGTGAGCTTGCCGTCGAAGAGCCGAACGGCGCCGGGCGCCTCCATGAGATCGCGGAGAACACGAGTGCGAGCTCACCCGAAACACTGCCGTCATCCGTGCCGTTGGCACCCTCGAGCTTGCCGCCTGATCAACGTTGGAAAAGACTCACTGCGGAAAGCGCAGTTGCCGGGGCGGGACCGCCGGGAGACGGGGCAATGAGCGGGCGGCGGAAACTGTGCCGACAAGCCCGAACGGGCATGCCTGAAGACCGCTTTGAACCCGTGCCGACAGAGCGGTGCGGGCACCTCCAGCAACCTTGTTTTAGGGCGTTACTCTGGTTATGGTGACTCCACCAGCCTGCTTGGAAGTGCCCGCGGGAGCTGGAAACTGCCACACACGGGAACCTCTTCCACCTCCCGGCATCCGCGGGTGATACACGGGGAAATATCACCTTGCACCTGACATGCACATCAGGCGTTCCACCGTCGTACACCGACCCGTTAACCCGCTCTTCCCGTCGCCGGGAACACGCGGGAGACCATTCGCGGAATGAACAATTCAGCCCACTGACCCCCGCCCGATACCACCCGTCACGAGCGGGCCATTCGCAACGAGGAGCAGCCATGTGGTTTCGGATACTGGGACCATTGGAAGCCCTCGACAGCGGCCGGCCTGTCGCACTGGGCGGCACCAAACAGCGTGCCACACTGGGGTATCTGCTCCTGAACGCCAATCGCGTGGTCCCTACCCGGGAATTGCTCGGCGCGCTGTGGCCGGACAGGACACCGCCGACGACCGCCCGCAAGATCCTCCAGAATGCCGTATGGGGCCTGCGCGGATCGCTCGCGGCCGACGGTGCGGGCCGCCACGGCGAGTTGCTGCTGACGAAGGCCCCCGGATACGTCATGCGGGTGGACCGCGACCAGGTCGACCTGCACCTCTTCAACCGCCGCGTGCAGGAGGGGCGCACCGCCCTGCAGTCCGGTTCCCCGGCGCGGGCCGCCTCCATCCTGCGCGACGCCGTGGCGCTGTGGCACGGCCAGGCCCTGTCCGACCTGGTCGAGAGCGGGATCAACTGGCCGGAGCTCGACGCGGCGGAGAACTCCCGGCTCGACGCGATGGAGGACTACTTCGAGGCCGAGCTGCGCTGCGGACGGCACCAGTCCACGCTGGGGGCACTGGAGTCGATGGTGGAGGCCCAGCCCTTGCGCGAGCGGTTGTGCGGGCAGCTGATGCTCGCCCTGTACCGGTGCGGCCGGCAGGCCGACGCGCTGAACGTCTACAGCCGGGTCCGCGCGTCCCTCATCGAGGATCTCGGCCTTGAGCCGCGACGCGAGCTGCAGTCCCTGCAGCAGGCGATCCTGACCCAGGACTCCACACTGTCGTCACCCGAAGTCCCCTCACCGACACCGGAGCTGGTGCCGACGGATACCGGTCCGGTGCAGGAGCACGCACCGGCACGGCCCGCCCAGCAGCGCTTCGCGACCGCCGCCCCCGAGCCTTCGCCGACGTACGACACCCAGGTCCACGCGTACGCGGACCGCCGCGAGGACCCTCTCCCCGGCCCGTCCGCCCCAGCCACGCGCGCACGGGTGAGAATGCAGCGGACCGACTCGGTGATCCAGCACCGGCCGGTGAGCGTGGTGCTGGTCACGACCGGGCTGCGGGCGCCCGCCGGGGGGCGGACTCAAGGCACCGACGAGCTGCGCGACCGTCTGACCGGCCGCATCCGGGACCTCGTGGAGGAACTCGGCGGTTCGGTGATCAGCTCCATAGGATCCACTCAGCTCGCCGTGTTCGGCTCCGGGCCCGAGGGCCAGGGCCACGCCGAACGGGCCGTGTGCGCCGCCTTGGCCGTCCGGGACGAGTTCCACACCGCCCCCACGGTCACCCCGCTCGACCGTTCGGCACGGCGCGCCGGAGAAGCCACGACGGTGTACGCCGCGGTGTCCACAGGTGAAGCCTTGCTGCGCTACGAGGGTGACAGATCCGGTGCCGTCCGGTCGGCGGACGGAGCGCTGCTCGACGAGTGCCAGTCCCTGCTGTCCCGCGCCTCCGCGGGGGAGATCTGGGTGTGCGGGAACACCCGGCACCTGACCGCGTCGGAATACTCCTTCGTCTCCGTCGGCGACTCACCGCAGGCGTGGAAGGTGAACTGGTCGCGCCCGCGCGCCGAGCGGCCTGTGCCGACGGCGGGTGTAGTGGACAGGGAGATCGAACTCGACCTTCTGCGTGGCATGCTGGAACGTGTCCGGCACCGCGAGACCCCGCACGTGGTCACCATCGTCGGAGAGCCCGGTATCGGAAAGAGCAGGCTGCTCAAGGAGTTCGAGCGCCGCTCCATGGGACAGCCGATCGCCACCTGGTTCCTGGTGCCCTCCGGCCCGGACAGGGAGGGGCGGCAGAAATACGGTCCCCGGCTCTTCGAGCTGCGGAGGAGTCCTCTCTTCGATCCGTACGAAAGCGAGTCCCAGGAGTTCGATCTGACCCAGGCTCTGAAGTCCGGCCAGAACCCCCTGGAAAGCCTCGCGCGGGAATGCCCGCTGGTCATGTTCGTCGATGACCTGCACGACGCCGACAACGCCCTGCTGGACTTCATCGGCATGATGGGCAGTGAGGTGACGCGGGTGCCGCTGTTCGTCGTGGCCACGGCTTCACCGCAGCTCTTCCACCGGCGTCCGGGCTGGGGCGGCGGGAGGCCGCACTTCACCACTATATCCATCGATCCGCCGGTCATATCCCGCCGAACGATGCTCAGCCCTGCGGCCGGGGCGTCGGGCCGACCGCTGCCCGGCCTGGCCGACTCCACGCCATGACCGCCCGCGGACCGCGTACTCAATGGTGCAGTCCCTTCTTCCCGGGCGTCCAGAACGGCTTCGTCCTGATCTGCGTACGAGGCCACTTGCGCACGTTGACCAGGTGGTCGCGGACCGCCTGGCACGTACGGGCCTCGCCCGCCACATAGGCCATGCCGGCGCCTTCGGGAAGGTCCAGTTCCGACACCGCCCCGAGCAGGACCTTGGAGGAGACGGGGGAGGCGCCTTCTCGGTGGGCGCGCCTGAGGACGTGCGGCCCGGGCACGGGCACCTCGTCCTCACGGGACTCGCTCTCCAGGGCTCCGTACACCCGCGCCTCGGGCCCCAGCGCCCTGATCATGGGTCCGAACGCGGCGGACGCGGTCTCCTCGCCGATGAACACGTGGTACGGGGCGTCCGTGCGCAGGTCGAAGTCGCCCAGCGGCCCCCAGAAGGAGACGTCTTGGCCGACCTGCGCGTCACGGGCCCAGCGCAGCCCGATGCCGTCGCCGTCGTAGATATGCGCCCGGATCTCCACCTCTCGGCCGTCGTCCGACTGGTCCCAGACCGAGTAGGTGCGGAGCGTCTCACCCGGGCGGAGGATGCCGTACAGCGACAGGGGGTCGTTGATCTGGATCCGCAGGTGCCGGCCCGGCGGGACGGTCGTGCCCGCCAGCCCGTCGGTGGCGATCCTGATGCGCTTCATCGTCGGAGTCACCGAGCCCGTCTGCGTGATCACTCCTTCCAGCCGCTGCTTGGCGAAGAGGTGTTCCAGAGGATTGAGCGACGGGCGACGCGCGGGCTTCACCGTACTGTCCGGCATGAGGGGTCCTCCCCGGCGCGTCGTTCCAGCCGCTCGCTTGCTCGCATCCGGCCTTGTGCGCACCGCAACTGTGGAATAGGTGTCACTTCGTCAGCGACGCTTTAGTTTGACTTACTGACTTGCGTTACGGTCCCTAACAAATCATGGATCGGTCACCAAGTCAATGAGAGGGGAAAAGTACGAGGGCTGCTGGGTCA
>NZ_JBHXJG010000240.1:0-11094 GCF_042723425.1 Streptomyces sp. NPDC058375
GTCCGAGGCAGTACCTCGGACCACGACGGCGTTCGTCGTTCCCCCTCCCGCTGTACGGGCTCCGCTACGTGCCCGTCGCCGCCGGGGCCGCGCTGCCCGCCTCGGCCTCGTCCGGCTTCTTCGCCTCCCCGGCCTCCTTCGACGCGGAGGGCGGCGGGGACTTCACGGGGGCCGTGCGGGACGGAACCAGGGCGGGGGCCTCGGGCTTCTTCGCCTGCTCCGGCTTCTTCGACGGCTTCGGCTCGGGGGCGGGCGGCGGAGGCGGGGGCTGCATATCGCCCGGTCCGCCCGGCGGCGGCTCGCCCAGCGCGTCCAGGGCCTCCTGCGCCAGCGGCGCGGCGAGCGGCGAGAAAGCCGGGTTGGTGCGCACGGCCTGCTCCAGATTCCGGCGCGCCGGACCGTAGTCCGCCAGCTCCCGCTGGATCACGCCCAGGTGATACGCGTACGAGGCGTTCCGCACGCCCGTGTCGGCGGCCCGCCGCGCGTACTCCAGCCCCTCCTCGGTCTTCCCCGCCCGGTGCAGCGCCCAGCCCAGCGCGTCCGCCACCGCCGCACTCCGGTGCTGCCCCCGCCACTGGGCGCGCAGCAGCTCCACCGCCGCCGCCGGATCCCCGTGGTCGGCCTCGAACCGGGCCAGCACCAGGGACTCGTCGACCCCGTCCTTCTTCGCCGCGGCCACCATCCCCCGCAGCTTCGCGTACTGGGTGCGGGCGTCCCCGTCCAGCCCCAGCGACTCGTACAGCTCACCCAGCTCCAACGCGTACTGCGGGCGCGGCAGCTTCTCCAGCGCCCTCTGGTACGCGGCCAGCGCCTCGTCGGTGCGCTCCAGCGCCACCAGGGCCCGGGCCTTGCCCGCCAGGGACGCGTGGTGACCGGCGTCCGTGCGCAGCGCCGCGTCGAACTGGGCCACCGCCTCCTCCGGCTCGCCCCGCTCCCAGGCCAGCTCGCCGAGCCGGTGCAGCGCCTCGGCCTTCTCGGCAGGCTGCGTCGCCCGGTCGGCCGCCTCCCGGGCGGTGGCCAGCGCGTCCTCGCGCCAGCCGTGGCCCCGGTAGAGGTCGGCGGTGCGGGCCAGCGCCGGGACGCCCGTGCGCAGCTCGCCGAACTTCTCCGTCGCCGCGGTCGCCGCCTTCCGGTCGCCGAGCCCGGTGTACGCGTCGATGAGGACCGGGTACACGCTCCAGGCCTTCGGCTGCTGCTTCTTCACCGTCTCGCCCCACCGCTTCGCCGCGAGGAAGTCGTGCCGGGCGTTGGCCAGGGCCGCGAGCCCCACCCACGCCTCCCCGTTCCCGCGCTCGCCCGGCTGAGCCTCCAGCGAACGCTTCAGGGCCTGTTCGGCGCGTGCGTAGTACGCCGTGTCCGCCGACCGCCGCGCCCACTCCACGTACGCCGTGCCGAGCGTCGCCAGGGACGGGGCGTCCTTCGGATGGGACTCCACCCACTTCTGCCGGTCCCCGATCAGCGCGGTGAGGTCCGAGAGCGAGGCCGGGGAGCCCGCGGTCGTCGCCGCCTCGGCCCGCTCGACCGGCCCCGGCTCCTTCGGCCCGTCGCCCTCCCCGTCGTCCACCGCCACCAGCGCCCCGGCCAGCAGCACCCCGGCGGCCACCGCGCCGAACGCGGCCCGGCGCAGCGTCGTCCGCAAGGTGGGCGGCGGCGGGGGTACGGCGGTGGCGCCTTCGGCGGGCAGCACGTAAGGGTCCTCGGGGGACGGCTCGGGCGGCCGACGGGACTCCGGATCCTGCTGCGGCATGACATCCATGGCCATCACTCTGCGTCAGTCATACGAGCACACCGCGCCTTGGGATCGTCCCCCGCCCACGGGTTCACACCATTGGCCCCGGGTGACACGCTTGGATCATGAGCGATCTCCTCGAACGGCTGCGCGCGGGACTGCCTCCCGAGGCGCTGATCACCGATCCGGACGTCACCGCGTCCTACGCCCACGACATGGCGAGCTTCTGCGAGGCCGGCACCCCGGCCGTCGTCGTGCTCCCGCGCACGGTCGAGCAGGTCCAGCACGTCATGCGCACCGCCACCGCGCTGCGCGTCCCGGTCGTCCCGCAGGGCGCCCGTACCGGCCTGTCCGGCGCGGCCAACGCCTCGGACGGCTGCATCGTGCTCTCCCTGGTGCGGATGGACCGGATCCTGGAGATCAGCCCGGTCGACCGGATCGCCGTCGTCGAACCGGGCGTCATCAACGCGGTGCTATCACGCGCGGTCAACGAACACGGCCTGTACTACCCGCCGGACCCCTCCAGCTGGGAGACGTGCACCATCGGCGGCAACATCGGCACCGCGTCCGGCGGCCTGTGCTGCGTGAAGTACGGGGTCACCGCCGAATACGTCCTCGGTCTGGAGGTCGTCCTCGCCGACGGGCGGCTCCTGACCACCGGCCGCCGCACCGCCAAGGGCGTCGCCGGATACGACCTGACCCGGCTCTTCGTCGGCTCCGAGGGCAGCCTCGGGATCGTCGTCAAGGCCGTCCTCGCGCTCAAACCGCAGCCGCCGCAACAGCTCGTCCTCGCCGCCGAGTTCCCCTCGGCGGCCACCGCCTGTGACGCTGTGTGCCGGATCATGGAGCGCGGTCACACCCCGTCACTCCTCGAACTGATGGACCGTACGACGGTGCATGCCGTCAACGCGATGGCCTCCATGGGCCTGCCCGAGACCACCGAGGCGCTCCTCCTCTGCGCCTTCGACACCCCCGACCCGTCCGCCGATCTCGCCGCCGTCGGTGAGCTGTGCACCGCCGCCGGGGCCACCGAAGTGGTCCCCGCCGACAACCCCGCCGAGTCCGAACTCCTCCTCCAAGCCCGCCGCATGTCCCTCACCGCGCTGGAGACCGTCAAACCCGCCACGATGATCGACGACGTCTGCGTACCGCGCTCCCGGCTCGGCGCGATGCTCGCGGGCACGGCGGCCATCGCCGAGGAGTACGACCTCACGATCGGCGTCTGCGCCCACGCGGGCGACGGCAACACCCACCCCGTCGTCTGCTTCGACCACCACGACCCCGACGAGTCCCGCCGGGCCCGCGAATCCTTCGACGCCATCATGGCGCTCGGTCTGGAGCTCGGCGGAACCATCACCGGCGAACACGGCGTCGGCGTCCTCAAGAAGGAGTGGCTCGCCCGCGAACTGGGCGAGACCGGCGTCGAACTCCAGCGCTCCATCAAGGCCGCTTTCGACCCGCTCGGCCTCCTCAACCCCGGCAAGCTCTTCTGAACCCCGCTTCTCGCGGGGGCACTCACGCCTCACCGTCCTGGGACGGCGACTCCTCCGCCGACCACGGGTCGCTCAGCCACAGGTCGTCGGCCGGCAGCGGGGCCAGCAGCTCCGCCAGCGCCTCGTCGATGCCGAGCCGCTCGCTCTCGGCGCCCGGCGGCACCACCCGCAGGGTCCGCTCCACCCAGGCGGCGACGGCGGCCGAGGAGACCTCCAGCAGGGCGTTGCCGTCGGGGGAGGTGAGGGCCACGCAGATCACGCTGCGGTCCGCGACCTTCGTCGGCCAGATCCGCACGTCCCCGTGCCCGCACGGCCGGAACACGCCCTCCACCAGCAGCTCCCGGGCGAACGTCCAGTGCACGGGCGACTCGGAGCCGATGTGGAAGGCGATGTGCACGGCGTACGGGTCGTTCGTCCGGTACGTCAGCCGGGCGGGCACCGGGATGGACCGCTCGGGGGACAGGACCAGCTTCAGCTCCAGCTCACGTTCCACGATGCTCATCATGGGAATGCACGACCTTCCGGTGCTCATGGGCCGGTCCCGTGACCGTCCCGCACAAGGAGAGAGCGCCCTCCCCGCCATCTATTACGCGACTTCTCGAAAAAACTTCGGGCCATCGCGGAAGCTGTCCCGAAAGCCGTCCCGAAAGGGGCCCAAACAGGTGGACCGGCCCGGGGGCGGGCGGCTGTCTGATAGATGTGGACCCTTGTATTGAGGCCGTCCGCCCGCCCGGCGGGGACGGCCTGAGGCCTCGAAGAGATACGGGATCCGCTGATGAGCGCGCCAACTCCGGCACCCGGTGACGAAAGCCCCCGCGAGGGCTACTACCCCGACCCCTCCATCCCCGGCTACGTCCGGTACTGGAACGGCGCCTCGTGGGTTCCCGGCACGAGCCGGCCCGCGCCCCGGCAGGCCGGACCGACCGCGACCGCCTCCGCCCCGGCGGCCGGTGCGCAGACCGCCCCGGTGGAGGAGACCGGGCCGATCTTCTTCGACGAGGAGGACGGCCTCCAGGACGGCCCGGGGGCCTCGCCCGGCTCGGGCGCACCCGTCGCGGGCCACGCGGACGCCGCCGACGCCGCGTCCGTCTGGCAGGCGGACACCGCACGCCAGAGCGGCTTCGGCGGCGAACGGGACCGCCGCGTCGAGTGGGGTGGACCGGCGCAGGAGCCCGCCGCCCCCGGACGCCCGACGCCGCAGGCCGACCCGAGGGCGCCGCTGTCCCAGGACCCGACCGGCGGGGCGCTGCCGGGGATGCGGGAGGGCGGCGGCGGCCGGCCCGCCGAGGAGGCCGGGACGCGTCCGCCGACGGACGGCACGGTCACGATCCGCGCGGTGGGGCCGCGGTCGAACGCGGTACGGGGGAACGCACCGGGGGCCGGTGACGTACCGCCAGGACCGGCGCCGTCGAACACCGGTACGCCGCCGGGGCCGCAGAACGTGGGCGCGGCGCAGAACAGCCTCGCGCCGGCTCCGGCGCCCCGGACGCTTCCGGCACAGGCCCAGCAGGCACAGAACCCTCACCTGCCCCAGCAAGCACAGGACCCTCAGCAGTCCCAGCAAGCACAGCTGCCGCAGCGAGCAGCACAGCCGCTGACTTCCGCACCGGCCCCCGCCTCCGCACCGGCCCCCGCCTCCGCACCGGCCCCGGCTGCTCCCGTTCCGGCTCCCGCCCCGCAGGAGGCACGCCGGGGGCCGGTCCAGGCCCCCGCCGCCCCCGTACCCACGCCGTCCCCCGCCCCCGGGCCGCCGGGCGCCCTGCACACGCCGCTGACCCCCGGCCCCGGCGGCGGCTCGGCCTCCTGGGCGCAGCAGGTCCACCAACTGGCCCAGCCCGAACCGCAGCAGCAGCACCAGGTTCAGCAGCCGCAGCAGCACCAGGGGCCGGCGGCGGGGGCCGGGGCGGACCAGCCCGTCGTGCCCTGGAAGCCGCCGGTCGACGACCCCTTCCAGCAGCTCGCCCGCAACCAGGCCTCGGCCCGGCCCGCCGGTCTCGGCAAGCGGTTCGCCGCCCGGCTGGTCGACAGCCTCGTGCTCGGCGCGATCGTCGGGGCGGTGGCCGTCCCGCTGTCGGCCCGAGCGCTCGACCACATCGACCGGAAGATCACCGCGGCGAAGGAGACGGGGGAGACCGTCACCGTCTGGCTGCTGGACTCCACCACCGGGGCCTTGCTGGGGGCGCTGCTCGCCGCGTTCCTGCTCCTCGGCTTCCTCCTGGAGGCCCTGCCGACGGCCAAGTGGGGCCGGACGCTGGGCAAGAAGCTGTTCGGGCTCGACGTACGGGACATCGAGTCCCATGACGCCCCCTCCCTGGGCGCGGCCCTGCGCCGCTGGCTCGTCTACGGCGTGCTGGGGCTGCTCGTCCTCGGTGTGGTCAACGTCCTCTGGTGCCTGTTCGACCGCCCGTGGCGCCAGTGCTGGCACGACAAGGCGGCCCGTACGTTCGTGGCGGGCTGAGCGGGACCGGCTGACCGAGAGCCACCCGCCCGCTTATCGGAAGAACTGCCGGGCGGGTGGCGACATGCCGGTCCGGACTCGTATGCCTCCCCGCGTCCCCCGAACGCACCTGAGCCGTTGCGGGCCCCGGTGGTGCGGGGTGCACTGCCCCCATGAGCAACGACCAGCCGACGCCCGGCCAGCCGCCCGAGGACGACGATCCGTTCCTCAAGAAGCCGCAGGAGCCCCCGCCGCCGTCCGACGGTCAGCCGTACGGCAGTGCGCCGCCGCCTCCTCCGCCCCCGCCCCCGCCGAACGACCCGTACGGCAGCGGCGGCGGGTTCGGTGCGCCCGATCCGCTGGCCGGGATGCCGCCGCTCGCCGAGCCGGGGAAGCGGATCCTGGCGCGGCTCATCGACTTCCTCATCATCTCGATCCCGCTGTATCTGATCTCGCTGCCCTGGGGCGGCGCGGTCGACGTCAACGGGGACGGCGACGACGGGTTCGGCGACGCGGTCGCCGGCGGGTACAGCGGGCACCAACTGCTCTGGTCGATCATCGGCCTGGTGGTCTACGTCGCCTACGACACCTACTTCACCCACAAGGACGGCCGCACGCTGGGCAAGCGGCTGCTGAAGCTGCGCGTCGCGATGCTCAACGACGGGCGGGTGCCCGACACCGGGGCCGCGCTGATGCGGGCGGTCGTGCTGTGGGCCCCGGCGCTGCTGTGCTGCCCGTGCCTGTGGTGGCTGATCAACATCGTGCTGATGTTCACCGACAAGCCCTACCGGCAGGGGTTGCAGGACAAGGCGGCCAAGACGGTCGTCGTGGTCGCCCGCTAGCGATGCGGCTAGCGGCGCAGTGAGTGCTCGTCCGCCCGCGTCGACGAACGCGCCGACGGACGGCCCGCCGTGACCCGCTCGCGCGCCCCGATGCTCTCCAGGGCGTGGTGGGTCCGGGCGGCGGCGGAGGAGGTCCGGTCGGTCGCCGTTCGCCCGGCCCCTTCCGCCGCCGTCCGGTGGCGGGGGAGCGGCAGGCGCAGGGCGACCAGCAGGCCGAGGGCCAGCGCGGTCGTGCCGACGGCGGCCACCCCCACGCCGGACTCCGTGCGGAACAGCAGCAGCAGAGCGAGCGTCGTAGCGACGACGGTGGCCGAACCGTAGGCGAACTGTGCGGCAGTCGGACGCGGCATGGCGGTTTCCGTCCTCGGGACGTCGGATGGGCGGGCGGCGTTCGGTGCGGTCGTGCACGCCGAACGACCCTACGACGGTGGATGCCCGACCGGGACCGGTAGTAAGCGTGACCTAACGCACGGTACCGGTGCACAGGGGGCGCACGGAGTCACGGCTCTCACCAACCGGACAGCGGAGCGCGCCTGTTGGAGCGACCGACCGGACGGATCCGGGCCGGTCGCCGTTCCTTTGCCGTTCCCATGCCCTTCTCATACCGTCCGTATACCGGAAGAGCGCTCCGCATAGTGCACTTGGTCTGTTCAAGTCAAGGTCTGTCTTTTCTCTCATAACTCCGATCGAATGTCGTCACTTGTGACGCGTTTACGCGCGCGGCCCGCTTCATACCCCCCTGGCCGCAGCGCGGACGCCCGGGGAGGACTGCTTCAAGTGACCAATCAGAGACGGGCGCTTCGTACCGCCGCCGTTGTCGTGGCCATGGCTGCGACCGCCGCGACGGCGTCGACCTTCGCCACCGCCCAGGCGCATGACAGCTCATCAGGTTCCGGTGTCTCCACCGTCGACCGCCGTGACCCGGCGCCGGCCAAGGGGCATGTGGAGCACAACCTGGAGGGCCCCTTCAGCGAGCAGCAGGCCGCCCAGCGCAAGGCCGCGCTGGAGCAGGTGCTGGCCGGGGACAAGAAGGTGGCGAACCGGAGCGGCTCCAAGGTCGTCAAGCTCGGCGACAAGAAGTACGTGGAGCTCGGCCGGGAGAAGACCGACAAGATCTTCACCATCCTGCTGGAGTTCGGCGACCAGGTCGACGACACCACGATGTTCGACCCGGACGGCGACGGCCCCAAGCCGCCCGTCAAGAAGTTCGGCGGCACCCCCGGACCGGCGCACAACAAGATCGCCAAGCCGGACCCGAAGAAGGACAACAGCACCGCCTGGAAGTCCGACTACAACCAGGAGCACTTCCAGGAGCTCTACTTCGGCGAGGGCAAGGGCGTCCACTCGCTCAAGACCTACTACGAGAAGACCTCCTCGGGCCGATACTCGGTCGAGGGCGAGGTCTCCGACTGGGTCAAGGTCCCGTACAACGAAGCCCGTTACGGCTCCAACTACTGCGGCCAGTCCAACTGCGCCAACGTGTGGGACGCGGTCCGCGACGGCGTGAACGCCTGGGTCGCCGACCAGCAGGCCAAGGGCCGTACCGACGCCGAGATCAAGGCCGACCTCGCCGAGTACGACGAGTGGGACCGCTACGACTTCGACGGCGACGGCAACTTCAACGAGCCCGACGGCTACATCGACCACTTCCAGCTGGTCCACGCCGGTGAGGACGAGTCGGCCGGCGGCGGCGCCGAGGGCGAGAACGCCATCTGGGCGCACCGCTGGTACGCGTACGGCACCAACGCCGGTGCGACCGGACCCGCGGACAACAAGGCCGGTGGCGCGCAGATCGGCGACACGGGCATCTGGGTCGGCGACTACACCGTCCAGCCCGAGAACGGCGGCCTGGGCGTCTTCGCCCACGAGTACGCCCACGACCTCGGTCTGCCGGACCTGTACGACACCTCCGGCGGCGGCGAGAACTCGGTCGGCTTCTGGTCCCTGATGTCGGCGGGCTCCTGGCTCGGCACCGGCAAGGGCGAGATCGGCAACCTGCCCGGCGACATGACCTCGTGGGACAAGCTCCAGCTCGGCTGGCTCGACTACGACAAGGCCAAGGCCGGCAAGACCTCGCTGCACAAGCTGGGTGTCTCGGAGTACAACACCAAGAACCCGCAGGCGCTCGTCGTCGAGCTGCCGAAGAAGGCCGTCACCACCACCGTCACCAAGCCCGCCGAGGGTGCGAAGCAGTGGTGGAGCGACATGGGCGACGACCTGTCGAACACCCTGACCCGCTCGGTCGACCTGACCGGCAAGTCCAAGGCCACGCTGGACCTTTCGGGCTGGTACGACATCGAGGCCGACTACGACTACCTCTACACCGAGGTGTCCGACAACGGCGGCACCAGCTGGACCGCGCTCGACGGCACCGCCGACGGCAAGGCCATCCCGCGCGACGCCAGTGACAAGCCGGCCCTGACCGACGTCTCCGGCGCGTACAAGAAGCTGTCCTTCTCCCTGGACGCCTACGCGGGCAAGAAGGTCGATCTCCGCTTCCGCTACCAGACGGACGGCGGCGCGGGCGGCAAGGGCTTCGCGGCCGACTCCATCACCATCACGGCCGACGGTGCCGAGCTGTTCGCGGACAACGCCGAGGGCGACGACAACGGCTGGACCGCCAAGGGCTTCTCGCGGATCGGCGAGTCCTTCACCCAGGACTACCCGCAGTACTACATCGCGGAGAACCGCCAGTACGTCTCCTACGACGAGACGTTGAAGGTCGGCCCGTACAACTTCGGCTTCTCCGGCACCCGTCCGGACTGGGTCGAGCACTACGCGTACCAGAACGGTCTGCTGGTCTGGCTCTGGGACACCTCCCAGAAGGACAACAACACCTCCGTCCACCCGGGCCAGGGTCTGATCCTGCCGATCGACGCGCACGCCAAGCCGCTCAAGTGGAAGGACGGCTCGCTCCTGCGCAACAAGATCCAGCCGTTCGACGCGCCGTTCAGCTGGTACCCGAACAAGGGCTTCACGCTCCACAACGCGGACGTGCCGCTGTACATCAAGCCGAGCCTGGGCAACCCGGTCTTCGACGACCGCAAGGGCACCTACTGGTACAAGGAGAACCCCACGGGCAGTGTCAAGGTTTCTGACACGAACACCCGCATCTCCATCGTCCACGAGCCGCTCGACGGCCGGACGATGAGCGTGCTGGTCAGCCCCTCGGGCCGCTGATCAAGTAAAACCGCAGGTCACAGCGTGATCGGCCGTCGCCCTCTAGCGGGCGGCGGCCGATCGTGTTTAGGTGCGTCTTGTTCACATCCTTATTGACACGACGTCTCACGGGGGAGCGCGGAACATGGCAGGCGGAGGTTTCTGCAGGTTGCCGAACGGCACGGTGGTGGTCGCCCTGACCCTCACCAGACCGGCCGACGGCACGGGATCCTGCGGCGGTACGGGAGCCGGGCCCGGAGCCCCGGTACGGGTGCTGGTGCACGCGGCGAACCGGGCGCGCGCCCTGACCAGGCTGCGCAATCTGGGGCTGCGGGCGGTCTACCTGCGCGGCAACGACCGGCCGCCGACGCCGGACGAGGTCACGGCGGTGCTGCACCACCCGGACGGGCTGCTGTGGCGGGCCGCCCCGCAGGCGGACGCGGCCGGCGTCCGGCCGCTGGGCCTGGGGCTTCAGGCGTCCCAGCCGGTGTCGTCCTGCCAGGAACTGTGGCACCCGATCCGGGCCCTGCTGGGCCCGTCCGGGTACGCCGGACCGGCCCGCCCGGCCGCGTAGGGCTCAGGCGGACCGGCCGGAGAGGCTGGGCTACGACGCGACGACGGGTGTGCCGGAGAGCTTCACGCCCGCCGTGCGCAGCTCCGTCAGGGCCCGTTCCGTGGTCGCCCCGGAGACGCCCGCGGTCAGGTCGAGCAGCACGTGGGTGACGAAGCCCTCACGGGCCGCGTCCAAGGCGGTGGCCCGTACGCAGTGGTCGGTGGCGATGCCGACCACGTCGACCTCGGTGACCTCGCGGTCGCGCAGCCACTGGGCGAGGCCGGTCCCGTTCTCGTCGGAGCCCTCGAACCCGCTGTACGCGGCCGAATACGCCCCCTTATCGAACACCGTGTCGATCGCGCCGGAGGCGACGGCGGGCGCGAAGTTCGGGTGGAAGCCGACGCCCTCCGTACCGGCGACACAGTGCACCGGCCAGGAGTGCTCGAAGTCCGGGTTCGGCGAGAAGTGGTCGCCCGGGTCGATGTGGTGGTCGCGGGTGGCCACGACGTGGCGGTAGCCGGGCTGGGCGTCGCCGATCAGGTCGGTGATGGCGGCGGCGACATCGGCACCGCCCGCCACCGCGAGGCTGCCGCCCTCGCAGAAGTCGTTCTGAACGTCCACGACGATCAATGCGCGGTGCATGGCGGGTGTCCTTCGGTGGGGGCGGGAGCGGGTGGGGCGGGGGCGGGGTGCGAGCTCGTGGGGCCGGAGCGGGATGGCGCCGAGCGGAGGGGGATGCCGGGGTTTCCGGGTGGGTCCGCGGGTTCGAGCCTAGGCACTGGACCGTCACAATCAAGCCCGTCCGCCAAACCACCGGTTCCGGATCCGGCCGGTCCGGACGCCGGGGCGGCCCCCGCGGGCCGCCCCGAGCCGTTCTCAGG
>NZ_JBHXJG010000241.1:0-11092 GCF_042723425.1 Streptomyces sp. NPDC058375
CCCCTCACCCATCTGTGTCCTGCGTCGTGCCATCGCCCGGCCCTGTGAGAAGAACAGGGCCGACGCGTACTACTGGCCCTGTTCGTCGCGGCGGCGCTGCCACCGCTGCTCGATGCGGTTCATCATCGACCGGCGTTGTCTCGGTCGGCGGCGTGCGCCGCTGTCCCCGCCACCTGCGGCAGCCGGCTGTTGTTCACCGGGCTTGGGCGCTTTGCGCCATCCGGTGACCGCGAGCACGGCGCAGCCGAGCATGACGAGGAACCCCACCACGCTGATCCAGATCTGCTGGGCGACCATTCCGGCCATGAGGAGCGCGATACCCACCAGGAAGCCAGCGACCGCCTGGTAGACCCTTTTGCGGGTGTACGTACGCAGTCCGCTTCCCTCGAGCGCTGTCGCGAACTTGGGATCTTCGGCGTACAGCGCTCGCTCCATCTGCTCGAGCATGCGCTGCTCGTGCTCCGAGAGCGGCACGGGATCCTCCTCGTCGTCGGCCGCGGGGGCGACCGGTATGCGGCCCTTCCAGGATAGGCGGGGATTCGCCCCCGTGAAACCCGCCCTCTAGCGTTCAGCCAGTCCGGACCGCTGTGTCGGCTCGGCTGCTGAGGCGTAGATTCCCCGACGACCGATCCGCCATGCCGGATGGTGTCACCCGATCATACGGGGCGGACGCCCCGTACGGGGGTCCTGAGTCCCACTCGGTCCGCGCTTGCGTTGCTGATCAGCGGCGCTTCTCGCCCAGGACGTGCAGCTGGGTGGCGACCGAGTGGAACGCGGGCTGCTCGGCGACGGCCGCTTCGAGCTTGAGGAGCGCCTCCACGGCGCCCGGCTCGGTGTCCACCAGGACGCCCGGCACGAGGTCGGCGAAGACCCGGACGCCGTGCACCGCGGCGATCTCCAGACCGGCGTCGGAGACCAGGTCGGAGAGCTGATCGGCGGTGAACCTGCGGGGCACCGGGTCGCCTTCGCCCCAGCGGCCGGCCGGGTCGGTGAGCGCGTGGCGGGCCTCGGTGAAGTGACCGGCGAGCGCGCGGGCAAGGACGGCTCCGCCGAGGCCCGCGGCGAGCAGGCTGAGCGCGCCGGAGGGCCGCAGCGCCTCGACTGCGTTGCGCACACCCTCGGCGGGCTCGTCGACGTACTCCAGGACGCCGTGGCAGAGCACCGCGTCGAAACCGTCGCGCTGCACGACGTCGAACAGGCCGAGGATGTCGCCCTGGACCCCCCGGACCCGGTCGGCGACCCCGGCCTCGGCCGCGCGGCGCTCCAGCGCGAAGAGGGCGTTGGGGCTGGGGTCGACGACGGTGACCCGGTGGCCGAGCTTGGCCGCGGGCACGGCGAAGTTGCCGGTGCCGCCGCCGGTGTCCAGGACATCCAGGGCGTCCCTGCCGGTCGCCTTGACCTGACGGTCCAGAGCCTCCTTGAGGACTTCCCAGACCACGGCGGTACGGAGGGAGGCGCGGGGGCGCGGCTGGTCCGACACGGCAGATGACTCCTCGGCACGGTGCCGCCGGGGACGGCGGAGCGTGAACAGTGCGGGTGGTGCGAGCGGTCACCACCCTATTGCCTCGCACCGCCGTCCAGGGCACCCGCCTCACCCGCCGGCAGGGCGCTCCGGGCGTGGTTGCGGGAGGACCGGCTGGAGCACGAGCAGCCGTTCCACCAGGCGCAGGAACATGGCCGCGTCGCGCAGCAGGTCGTCGGCGTCGCACCCGCCGGCGGCTCCCGGCACGCCCGCCTCCGCGCGGGCCCGGCGCAGGGCGCCCGAGGCGAAGAGGGCGCTCCACTCGGTCAGTTCCGGCGCTATCTCCGGGAGGACTTCCCAGGCGCTGCGGATGCGCTCGCGGCGGCGCTTGTTCGTCTCGGGGCGGCCGCGGGCGGCCAGCACGGCCGCCGCGGTGCGCAGGGCGGCGAGGTGGGCGGTGGCGTACCGCTCGTTGGGCTCCTGGAGCACGGCGGCCTCGTCGAGGCCGGAGCGGGCCTTGGCGAGCAGTTCGAGAGCGGCGGGCGGCGCCGTGCTGCGACGCGGCACGGGGTGGACATCGCCGGCCGGACCGGTCAGTGAGGGGGCAGGGCTGCCTGCGCGGCGCCGCGGGGCGGCGGCTGCGGACGAGCTGGCCATGACGAACCTCCTGTCGTCGTGTGACGGCTCCGTGGCCGTCTGTGTCCATGGTGGCGGCCACCACTGACAATCGACCGTGATACCGCGCTGACCTGCCGTTTTGCTTCGAGCGCGAGTTCGGACTACCTTTTTGCACTGACTGGTCAGTGCAAATAGGGGAGGGTCTGTGGAGAGCCCGCACGGCGCGGCTGTCGGCGCCGAGGACTTCGGACTGGAGGGACCGCGCGGCCGGGTCTTCCGGGACGTGACGTTCAGCGCCGAACCGGGGTCGCTGGTGGCCATCGAGGGACCGTCGGGGTCGGGCCGCACCTGCCTGCTGCTCGCCCTGACCGGCCGGATGCGCACCACCGAGGGCCACGCGGAGGTCGGCGGGCTGCGCCTGCCGAAGCAGGCCGCCGCCGTCCGTCGCATCGCCGCCCTGGGCCCCGTCCCGATGGTCAGCGAGCTGGACCCCGCCTTCACCGTCGCCGAGCACCTCGGCGAACGCGCCCTCCTCCAGGGCCGCTACGGCGCCTCCCTGCGGACCCTGCTGCGCCCGCGCGCGGAGCGCCGGGCCGCCGCCGAGGCCCGGGTGGCCGAGGCCCTCGAAGCCGCGGGGCTCGACCTCGCCACCCTGCCGAAGTCGGGGCGCACCTCCGTACGCGACCTGGAGCGTCTTGAGGCGTTGCGGCTGTCCGTGGCGCTGGCGCTGATCGGCAGGCCGCGGCTGCTCGCCGTCGACGACACCGACCTCAAGCTCTCGGACACCGAACGCGACCAGGCCTGGGCGCTGTTGCGCTCCGTGGCCGACGCCGGGACGACCGTGCTCGCCGTGTGCAGCGAGGCCCCCGAGAACACGCAGGTCGTGCGCACCGCACCGGCCGCCGGGGAGTCCGCCGCCGAAGAGACCACCACTCAGGAACCCACCACCGACGAGGAGACGGCCGATGCGATCGCCGAAGCTGGCCGCGCTTGAGCTGAAGCGGTTCGGCCGGGGGAAGCTGCCGGCCGCCGCGCTGGTGGCCCTGCTGCTTCTGCCGCTGCTCTACGGCGCCCTGTACCTGTGCTCGTTCTGGGATCCGTACGGGAAGCTCGACAAGCTGCCCGTCGCCCTGGTCAACGACGACAAGGGGGCCACCAGTGACGGGAAGCGCCTCACGGCCGGCGACGAGATCAGCGAGAAGCTGCTCGACTCCAAGGTCTTCGCCTGGCACGAGGTGAGCTCCGCCCAGGCCGAGAAGGGCGTCGAGGAGGGCACGTACTACCTCTCGCTGACGATGCCGTCGGACTTCAGCGAGAAGATCGCGTCCAGCGGCGGGGACTCCCCCGAGACCGGCGCGCTCCAGGTGCGGACGAACGACGCCAACAACTACATCGTCGGGCAGATCTCCAGGACGGTCTTCGGAGAGGTCCGCAACGCCGCCTCCACGAACGCCTCCCGGTCCTTCCTGGATCGCATCTTCATCAACTTCTCCGATCTGCACGACAAGACCGCCGAGGCGGCGAAGGGCGCCGACGACCTCAAGGGCGGCATATCGAAGGCGAAGCAGGGCTCCAAGGACCTCGCGAACGGCCTCAAGGACTCCAAGGCGGGCAGCAAGAAGCTCTCCGACGGGATCGTGAAACTGAACCAGGGCTCGCGCGACCTCGCCACGGGCTCCGCCCGGGTCGCCGGAGGCACCCAGGTCCTGGCCGACAAGGTCAACAAGATCGCCGGTGACATACGCCCGTTCTTCAAGGACAACGGCAAGTCCATCCAGGGCACCGCCCGGCTGGTCGCCGACACCTCCGGAGCCGTACGGCACAACCTCGACCTGTTGGTGAAGAACGCGCCCACCGCCGCCGCCGACGCCCAGAAGGCGGCCGACGACCTGACCGAGGTCCACCGCACGCAGTGCGAGGAGGCCGAGGAGCCCGACGCCACGGTCTGCCCGCCGCTGGAGCGCGCCAAGGTCACGGCCGTCGACGTCGCGAAGATCGCCGCCGATGTGAACACCCTGGTCACCAACCAGAACGGCGACCTGAAGAAGCTGAGCACCCACCTGACCGCCTTCCAGAAGCAGGCCGAGGCCCTCGCGAAGCACGCGCCGACGCTGGACGGAGACCTGGCCTCGGCCGTAACCAAGGTCAACGAGCTGAACACCGGCGCCCGCAAGGTCGCCAAGGGCGCCCAGGCGCTGCACACGGGACTCGGCGGCGCGCAGACCGGCTCCAGCGACCTGGACACCGGCGTCGGCAAGCTGAAGACCGGTGCGGAGAACCTGGACGGCGGGCTCTTCCGGCTCGGCGACGGCTCCACGGAGCTGGCCCAGGGCCTCAACGACGGTGTGGAGAAGATCCCGGACTACGACAAGAAGGACCGCGACGCGCGGACCGACGTCATGGCCGACCCCGTCCAACTGGCCTCCAAGTCGCTGCACGCGGCCCCCAATTACGGCACCGGCTTCGCCCCGTACTTCATCCCGCTGTCCCTGTGGGTCGGCGCGATGGTGGCGTACATGCTGATTCAGCCGCTCAACCGGCGGGCGCTCGCCGCCGGGGCCTCCTCCTGGCGGATCGCGTTCGCCGGCTGGCTCCCGGTCGCCGCCATCGGCACGGCCCAGGTCGGCGCCCTGATGGCCGTCCTGCACTGGGGCCTCGGCCTCCAGATGGCCCACGCCGCCGGAACGATCGGCTTCCTGGCCCTGGTGACCTGCTGCTTCGCGGCGATCGTGCAGTGGCTGAACGCCTGCTTCGGGGCGGCGGGGCGGATCCTGGTGCTGGTGGTGCTGATGCTCCAGCTGACCTCGGCCGGGGGCACGTACCCCGTCCAGACCAGCCCTGGATTCTTCGGCGCGATCCACCCGTACCTCCCCATGACGTACGTCGTCGAGGGGCTGCGCAGGCTGATCACGGGCGGTCCGCTCACCCCGGTCTGGCTGGGCTGCGCGGTGCTGGCGGCCTTCACCGTCGGGGCGCTCGCCCTGACCGCGTTCACCGCCCGCCGCAAACAGGTGTGGAGCCTGAGCCGGCTGCACCCGGAGCTGAGCCTGTGAGCGCGCCCGCGGTCGAGCCCCTGGGCGCTTTGGGGCCTGGAAGAATCAGCCCCATGGAAAGCAGTGGCACCACGCGCCGCCAGGCCACCCGGCAGAGGCTCTACGAGGCGGCGGTGACGCTCATCGCCGAGAAGGGCTTCTCGGCGACCACCGTCGACGAGATCGCCGAGCGGGCCGGGGTCGCCAAGGGCACGGTCTATTACAACTTCAAGAGCAAGACCGAGCTGTTCGAGGAGCTGCTCCGGCACGGCGTGGGACTGCTCACGGCCTCGCTGCGGGCCGCCGCCGAGGAGTCCGAGGAGCGGGGCGGCACCCGGGTCGAGGCGCTGGACGCGATGATCCGGGCCGGGCTCGCCTTCATCGACCGCTACCCGGCCTTCACCCAGCTGTACGTGGCCGAGCTCTGGCGCACCAACCGCGCCTGGCAGTCCACGCTGCTGGTGGTGCGCCAGGAGGCCGTGGCGGTGGTCGAGGGCGTGCTGCGCGACGCGGTGCGCAGCGGTGAGCTGAGCGAGGAGATCGACATCCCGCTGACGGCGGCCGCGCTGGTCGGGATGGTGCTGGTGGCGGCGCTGGACTGGCAGGCGTTCCAGCCGGAGCGCTCGATCGACGAGGTCCACTCGGCGCTGTCGCTGCTGCTGCACGGGCGGGTCAGCGGGCACTGAGGCCGCACATCCGGTGAGCCACCGGGAAAGCCGAAGACGCCGGCCGCTGGAGTTCGCATCCCCCGCGAACTCCACCGGACCGGCGTCTTCCGTGCTTGCCGGAAACCCGTTCCCCGTGACCCCGTACGTCCCCCGTGGTCCCCGGGCCTCCGTCGTGCACCCCCGTTGCGTCGGGGGAACCGCACCGTTCCGCCGCCCCGTGCCGGCGGTCCTGGCGCAGCGCCCCTTCCGTGGTCATCACTCTGCCGTCCGCGCAGGTGGGGGCCCATCCGCGCTGCTACTCATCTGTGCGCCTAGGTACGGATACTCAGGGCCGCGCCCGCAACCTCACCCGGCTCCGGCACCCGGTCGTTACGATCGCCTGCGTGTCGGTAATCCCCCTGGTGTTCACGAGTGGCTGGGCGAGCGGAATCAACGCGTACGCGGTGGTTCTGCTGCTCGGTCTGTTCGGCGCGACCGGCGTGTCCGACGAGGTGCCCGCCGCCCTGCAGCGCACCGATGTCCTGATCGTGGCCGGTGTGCTGTTCCTCTGTGAGGCGGTGGCGGACAAGATCCCGTACGTGGACTCGGTCTGGGACACGGCGCACACCGTGATCCGGCCGGTGGCCGGGGCGGTGATCGCCGCGCTGCTGGCCGGGGAGAGCGGTTCGCTGCCGGAGCTGGCGGCCGGCGCGATCGGCGGGTCCACTGCGCTGATGAGCCATCTGGTCAAGGCGGGCACGCGGATGGCCGTCAACACCTCACCGGAGCCCTTCAGCAACGTCGGAATGAGCATCGCGGAGGACCTCGGGGTCGCCGGGGTCATCACCTTCGCCATATTCAACCCGGTGGCGGCCGCCGTGATCGCGGCCGTGCTACTGGTGCTCGGGATCGTCACCGTGGTCTTCCTCGCCTCGCGGATCCGCCGCTTCCTGCGCCGTCGGGCGCAGCGCCGCGAGGAGAAACGTCTGGCCGGAACGGGTGGGCACTGGCCTCCCGGCTGACCTGTCAGTGCCGGTCGATAGGGTCACCGGCATGGCACGAATTGCGGTGATCGGCGCCGGGACGGGCGCGATGGCGGCGGCCGCCCGGCTGGCCGTGGCGGGCGAGAAGGTGACGGTCTACGAGCGGTCCGCGAGCTACGGCGGCTCGGTCGGCCGCCATGAGCACGAGGGCTTCGTCTTCGACACCGGGCCCGGGCTGCTGCATCTGCCCGCCGTCCAGCGGGACCTCTTCGTGAAGACCGGCAAGCAGTCGCTGGAAGAGTCCGTGACGCTGACCCAGGTCGATCCGGCGAGCCGCCATATCTTCGCGGACGGCACGGCGGTGTCCCTGCCCAACGCCTCCCGGGCCGGGGTGGCCGCCGCCCTGGACGGGGCGCTGGACGCGGGCGCCGGAGCGCGCTGGAGCGACTTCATGGACCGGGCCCGGGACGCCTGGGACCGCTCGCGGCGGCCGCTCCTGGAGGAGCCGCTGCGGGCGGATCACCAGGTGCTGGGGCGCGAGCCGTATCCGGCGGTGCGGCAGCGGAGGCTGCTGCGCGCGGCCCGGCAGGCGGGCACGGTCGCGGAGATCGGCGCGTGGGAGCTGGCGGACGCCCGGCTGGCCGCTCTGCTGGAGGGATATGCGCTCGCCCACGGCCTCGACCCGCGCAGGACCCCCGCGAGCGCCGCGCTGTTGCCGTACATGGAGCAGACCTTCGGCAGCTGGTACGTGATGGGCGGGATGCGGGAGCTGGCCCGTGCGGTGTACGAGCGGTGTGTGGCCCGCCGGGTGGAGTTCGTCTTCGGGGCCGAGGTGGTCCGGGTCGTCGAGGAGGACGGCCGGGCGGCGGGCGTGGAGCTGGCGGGCGGTGAAGTGGCCGAGGCCGACCGGGTGGTGCTCGGGGTCCGGCCGCGCCCGGGTCTGGTGCCGGGTCAGCAGGTGTGGGGCGCGGGCGATGTGCCGGTCCGGGCGGGGTCCGGCGCGGGTGCGGCGGGCCGGTTCACGGTGCTGCTGTCGCTGCGCGGGGGCCGGGAGGCGGATGCGGCGCACCGGACCGTGGTGCACAGCGCGGAGGGGGCGGCGGAGCAGGCGGCGGTGTTCGGGGGCCGGGTCGCCGACCACCCCACGGTGTGGGTGCTGCGCCCCGACGATCCGGCGACCCGGCCGGACTCGGAGCACGAGGCGGTGACGCTCACCGCGACGGTGGCTCCGCAGGGGCCGGTCGACTGGCGGGACGCGGAGGTCCGGCAGCGGTTCGCCGATGCCCTGGTGGAGCGGGCGGGCGCGGCCGTTCCCGGGCTGCCGGAGCGGATCCTGCACACGGAGGTCCGTACGCCCGCGGAGACCGAGGCGGAGACGGGGGCCGAGGGCGGTGCGGTGCCGCCGCCCACGCTGGCCGGGGCGGACGGCGCGTATCTGCACCCGGGCAACCTCACCCGGCTGCCGGGGCTGTATCTCGCGGGCGGCTGGGCGCATCCGGGCGGCGGGCTCGCGCACGCCGGGATGTCGGGGACGCTGGTGGCCGGGCTCGTGGTGGAGGGCGACGACTTCCGCGGCTCCCGCTGAGCCGGGAGCGCTGGCGGCCGCCCGCCGCCCGGGGACCGCTGCCGGTGGCGCGGTCCCCGGCAGCGGGGGGCTCAGTAGCGGTACTGCTCGTTCTGGCCGGTGTCGTAGCCGTTGCCGTACGGGGCGGGCCCGGTGGGCTGCTCCGGCTCCGTCGGGGGGTACTGCTCGGCGTCGCGCTGCTGCGGAACCCAGACGCCGCCGGGCGGGGTGTCCACGCCGTAGCTCTGGGCGTAGGGGTCGGTGTAGCCCTGCTGCCCGCCCTGGCTGTCGTAGCCTTCGCCGTTGCCGTAGGCGTCGTAGCCGTAGGAGGGGGCTTGGTTGGTGGTGCCGATGTACGGGTCGGAGTAGGCGGCGTAGTTCTGCTCGCCGGTGCCGTAGTCGTACGTTCCGGTGTAGGCGTCCTGGGTCTGCTGCTGGCCGTAGCCGGTGTACGGGTCGTACGCGGCGTACTGCGGCTGGGCCGAGGGGCCGGAGTCGTCGCCCTGGTCCCGGTGGGCGTGGCCGTTCGGGTCGTAGCCGGTGTCCCCGTACACGCCGTACTGGCCGGTGTCGTCGGGGAGCGGCTGCGGTTCGTAGACGGACGGTGCGGGCGGGGCGGCCGGGGGCGGACTGTACCCGGCTGCGGCGTTCAGGTCCGAGACCTCCAGGTCCGAGACCTCCAGCGTGGGTTCCTTCACCGCGGCACCCGGGCCGCCGCCCCTGCGCCGGCGGCTCTCCCCCGGGCTGCCGCCTATGGCCCAGCCGGTGGAGAAGCCGCGCCGGAAGGACAGCGTCACGAAGGTCTGGCCGGTGGCGAAGGCCAGCGTCCCGACGACGATGACCGGGACGGAGGCCAGCAGCACCCCGACCACCACGCCGAGGAAGCCGGCGAAGGCGAGGAGCCGCCAGCGCAACCGTGCCTTGTACTGCAGCAGTACCTCGCCGAGCAGCCACAGGGCCACCAGACCGAATGCGATGTAGAGGACCGTCCAGCCCACGCCCGCCCCCTCCTTCGGCCGTAGCCGCTTCGGCGGCGGGTACGGCCGGTCACGACTGCTTGTGCAGTCCGAGTTTTTCGTAGATTTCGAGCGTAGCCGTCGAGTTGTTGAGCGTGATGAAGTGCAGTCCGGGCACACCCTCGGACAGCAGCTTCGCGCAGAACTCCGTTGCGAACTCGATGCCAATGGAGCGTACAGCGGCGGGATCGTCCTTGGCTGCGAGGATGCGCTCTTTCAACGACGCGGGCACGGTCGCGTTGCTGAGCTGGGAGAACTTTTCCAATTGCTTCACGCTGGTAAGGGGCATGACCTCGGGGATCACCGGCGTTTCGCAACCCGCAGCGACCACCCGGTCACGCATCCGGAGATAGTCCTCCGGGCGGAAGAACATCTGGGTGATCGCGTAATCCGCGCCCGCCCGGCACTTGTCGACGAAATGACCGATGTCCGTCTCCCAGTCGCTCGACCGGGGGTGCATTTCGGGGAATGCCGCGACGCCGACGCAGAAGTCGCCCGATTCCTTGATGAGGCGGACGAGGTCGGCGGCGTACTTCACGCCCTGCGGGTGCTCCACCCACTCGCCCATCGGGTCGCCCGGCGGGTCGCCGCGGACCGCGAGGATGTTCCTGATGCCCGCGTCGGCGTACTGCCCGACCATGTTGCGCAGCTCGGCGATCGAGTGGTTGACCGCGGTGAGGTGGGCGACGGGGGTGAGCGTGGAGTCCGCCGCGATCTCCTGGGTGGCCTTGACCGTCCCGGCGCGGGTGGAGCCGCCGGCGCCGTACGTCACGGAGACGAAGCTCGGACGGACCGCCTCGACCCGGCGCAGCGCATTCCAGAGGTTGCGCTCACCTTTCTCCGTCTTGGGCGCCCAGAACTCGAAGGAGTACGACGTTTTGCCGGTCGCCAGCAGATCACGCACGGTGCGCGCGTGATCAGTCCTGGTGGAAGGTGTGCCAAGGGCCATAAGGGGAGGTTAACCAGGGGGTGGACGCTCCCCCAACCAGAGCGGGAAACTTTGTCTCGTTTTGCCGGACTGTTGTCCACTCCTCGGACACTCGTCGGACCGGAGCCCTCGATGTCCCCCGTCGGTATGCCGAGAGTTCAGAACGTGTATGCCCGGACGCGTCGGGCCAGCTCGGCGGTGGCGGCGGCCGGGTCGTCGGCCTCGGTGATGGCGCGGACGACGACGACCCGGCGGGCCCCGGCGTCCAGCACCTGATCCAGATTGCCCGCGTCGATCCCGCCGATGGCGAACCAGGGCCGCGATCCGCCGAGGGAGGCGGCGTAGCGCACGAGGTCGAGGCCGGGGGCGTGACGGCCGGGCTTGGTGGGGGTGGGCCAGCAGGGGCCGGTGCAGAAGTAGTCCACGCCGTCCTGGGCGACGGCGGCGTCGACCTCGGATTCGGCGTGCGTGGAGCGGCCGATCAGCCGGTCGGCGCCGATGATCGCGCGGGCGGCGGGGACGGGCAGGTCGCCCTGGCCGAGGTGCAGGACGTCGGCCCCGATGGCGTGGGCGACGTCCGCGCGGTCGTTCACCGCGAGGAGCTTGCCGTGTCGGCGGCAGGCGTCGGCGAACACCGCGAGGTGGTCCAGCTCCTCGGCGGCCTCCATGCCCTTGTCCCGGAGCTGGACGATGTCGACGCCGGAGGCGAGCACGGCATCGAGGAAGGCGGGGAGGTCGCCCTGGAGCTTGCGGGCGTCCGTGCACAGGTAGAGCCGGGCGTCGGACAGCTGCTCGCGCGGCGTGGACATGGTGGAAACCCCCCGTGGTCGTCACGGCGGCTG
>NZ_JBHXJG010000242.1:0-11074 GCF_042723425.1 Streptomyces sp. NPDC058375
GGGCCCTTCCCGCCCCCCCCCCCCACTCGTTCAGGGGTCCCCGCCGGCTACCGCCACGCACCCACAACCCGCCGCACCCCACAAGCCGCGGGGCCGTGGGGGTGTGTCCCCGTCGGCCCGTCGCGCCGAGCCGTGCGGCCGTGCCGTCAGGCGTCGACCTTCTCCATGACCTCGTCGGACACGTCGAAGTTGGCGAAGACGTTCTGCACGTCGTCGCTGTCCTCCAGCGCGTCGATGAGCTTGAAGATCTTGCGTGCGCCCTCTTCGTCCAGCTCGACCTGCATGGTCGGCAGGAAGTTGGCCTCGGCGGAGTCGTAGTCGATGCCCGCCTCCTGGAGCGCGGTGCGCACCGCGACCATGTCGGTGGCCTCGCTGACCACCTCGAAGGTTTCGCCGAGGTCGTTGACCTCCTCGGCGCCCGCGTCGAGGACCGCGCCGAGGACGTCGTCCTCGGTCAGCTCGCCCTTGGGCAGGATCACGACGCCCTTGCGGTTGAACAGGTACGAGACGGAGCCCGGGTCGGCCATGGAGCCGCCGTTGCGGGTCATCGCGACACGTACGTCGGATGCGGCGCGGTTGCGGTTGTCGGTGAGGCACTCGATGAGCACCGCGACACCGTTGGGGCCGTAACCCTCGTACATGATCGTCTCGTAGTCGGCGCCGCCCGCTTCGAGACCGCCGCCGCGCTTGACCGCGGAGTCGATGTTCTTGTTCGGGACGGAGCTCTTCTTCGCCTTCTGGATGGCGTCGACGAGCGTGGGGTTGCCGTCGGGGTCGACGCCGCCGGAGCGGGCCGCGACCTCGATGTTCTTGATCAGCTTCGCGAAGAGCTTGCCGCGCTTGGCGTCAATCACGGCCTTCTTGTGCTTCGTCGTAGCCCATTTAGAGTGGCCGGACATCTGCCTTCTCCTTCGCGTCACCAAAATCGAGTCGAACCCGAGAGATCCTACCGGGGTCCGCTCACTTCACTGCGCGCACCATGTCCACGAACAGAGCGTGCACGCGATGGTCGCCGGTCAGTTCGGGGTGGAACGAGGTGGCGAGGGCGTTTTTCTGCCGTACGGCCACGATGTGCCCGCCGTGTTCGGCGATGACCTCGGTCTCGGCCCCGACGGACTCGACCCAGGGCGCACGGATGAACACCCCGTCCACCGGGCCGCCTTCGACGCCGCCGACCTCGACCGCGGCCTCGAACGACTCGTTCTGCCGGCCGAAGGCGTTGCGCCGCACGATCATGTCGATGCCGCCGACGGTCTCCTGGCCCGAAATGGGGTATCCCCTGCTCGAACGGAGTTGAGAGCTTGGGGAAGGGTCGAGGATCTTCTCCGCCAGCAGGATCATGCCGGCGCAGGTGCCGTAGACCGGCATCCCGGCCCGGACCCGCTCGCGCAGCGGCTCCATCATGCCGAAGAGGACCGCCAGCTTGGACATGGTGGTCGACTCGCCGCCCGGGATGACCAGGCCGTCGACCTCCGCCAGCTCCTCGGGGCGCCGGACCGGCCTGGCCAGGGCATCCGCCGAGGCCAGGGCGATCAGGTGCTCCCGTACGTCGCCCTGGAGAGCCAGGACGCCGATCAGGGGGGTGTCGCTCATCAGTGGTTACCAGCCGCGGTTGGCGTAGCGCTCGGACTCGGGCAGGGTGTCGCAGTTGATGCCGACCATGGCCTCGCCCAGGTTGCGGGAGGCGTCCGCGATGACCTTCGGGTCGTCGTAGAAGGTGGTGGCCTTCACGATGGCGGCGGCGCGCTTGGCCGGGTCGCCGGACTTGAAGATGCCGGAGCCGACGAAGACGCCCTCCGCGCCGAGCTGGCGCATCAGCGCGGCGTCGGCCGGGGTGGCGACGCCGCCGGCGGAGAACAGCACGACGGGCAGCTTGCCGAGCTCGGCGACTTCCTTGACCAGCTCGTACGGGGCGCGGAGGTCCTTGGCGGCGGCGTACAGCTCGTTGTTGTCGAAGCCGCGCAGCCGGGCGATCTCGTTCTTGATCTGGCGCAGGTGGCGGACGGCCTCGACGACGTTGCCGGTGCCGGCCTCGCCCTTCGAGCGGATCATGGCCGCGCCCTCGGCGATCCGGCGCAGGGCCTCGCCCAGGTTGGTGGCGCCGCAGACGAAGGGGGTGGTGAAGGCGAACTTGTCGCTGTGGTTGACCTCGTCGGCCGGGGTGAGGACCTCGGACTCGTCGATGTAGTCGACGCCGAGGGACTGGAGGACCTGGGCCTCGACGAAGTGGCCGATGCGGGACTTGGCCATGACCGGGATGGAGACGGCCCCGATGATCTCCTCGATCATGTTGGGGTCGGACATCCGGGCCACGCCGCCGTCCTTGCGGATGTCGGCCGGCACCCGCTCCAGGGCCATGACGGCCACGGCGCCCGCGTCCTCGGCGATCTTCGCCTGCTCGGCGTCGACGACGTCCATGATCACGCCGCCCTTGAGCTGCTCGGCCATGCCGCGCTTGACGCGGGCGGTGCCGGTGGCGGGGGACTCGGCGGACTGCGGGGTGCTGGGAAGCGTGGACACGGGACCTCACTCGGTGAAAGACGCTGGATACTGCATCGCCGAGCAAACGCTGTGGGACCAGGCCACAGCAAGGGCCAATGAACAGGCCGTGGATCGTTTTGGCCTGGGATCGTGTTCCAGCTCGGAGGCTCTCAGGTGCCCGGGCGGTCCGCGAGGGCCACCGGCGGGGCGTCGTCCATCTCGAAGGCGAGCGGGAACGGCGCGTGCCCGGCGAGCCGGAGGAGCCGGACGGTGCGGTGCCGGCGCAGGGCGCGGGCGGCACGCACGGCGTCGTTGTGGAAGCGGCGGGCCATGGGCACACGGCGTACGGCGGCGGCCAGTTCGGTGGCCGCCTCGACGCCTCCGGGGATCTCCTTCACCGCGTCGACCTGGGCCGGTTCGCCGAAGACGGCGCGCAGGGCGGTGCTCAGTTCGCTCTCGGCGACCTCGCGATGGTCCTCCTCGGCCTGCCGGGCGGCGTGCGCGGCCTCGTACAGGACGATCGAGGCGGCCGGGTCCAGGACGCCGGAGGTGGCCAGCTCCTGGGTGACCGAGGCGCGGCGCAGCAGTTGGGCGTCGAGGGCGGCGCGGGCGGCGTCGATCCGGGAGTGCAGGCGGTCGAGCCGGCCGGCGGTCCAGCTGAGGTACACGCCGATCGCGATGACGGCGAGGACGATCCAGACGATGAGGGTTACGGTCACGGGCCCACACGCTACCGTCGCCGGTGGCCCCCGCTTCAACGGGACGACGCCGAGGCCGCGTACCGGAGCCCGGCCCGCGCCACCGTCAGGCGCGGGCGCCCGGCTCTCAGTCCCTGGCCAGCCCGAACCGGGACCGCAGCCCCGGGCGTTCGTCCGCCGCGACCGAGGCGGCCCCGTCGGTCACCGTCTCGTACACCGCGAGGATGTCGGCTCCCACCGTCGTCCAGTCGAAGCGCCGTACGTGGGCTCCGCCGCGCTCGCGCAGGCCCTTGCGGCGCTCCGGGTCGCCCAGCAGCCGGATCGCGGCGGCGGCCAGCGCGTCGGCGTCCTCGTTGGCGAACAAGTCGCCCGCCGCACCCTGGTCCAGGACCTGCGCGAAGGCGTCCAGGTCGCTCGCGAGGACCGGCGCTCCGGCCGACAGCGCCTCGACCAGGATGATCCCGAAGCTCTCGCCGCCGGTGTTGGGGGCCACGTACACGTCGACGCTGCGCAGCAGCCGGGCCTTGTCCTCGTCGCTGACCATGCCGAGGAACTCGACGCGTTCGCGCAGCTCCTTGGGCAGGGACGCCACCGCCTCCTCCTCGTCGCCGCGCCCGGCGACCAGCAGGCGGGCCTCGGGGCGGGCGGCGAGGATCGCGGGCAGCGCCTTCATCAGGACGGGCAGGCCCTTGCGGGGTTCGTCGATGCGGCCGATGAAGCCGAGCGTCTGCCCCTGCCACTCGGCCTTCGGCTCGGCGTCGGCGAAGAAGCCGACGTCGACGCCGTTGGGGATGACGACGGCGTCCCCGCCGAGGTGCTCGACCAGGGTGCGCCGGGCGTACTCGCTGACCGCGATCCGGGCGCTGATCTTCTCCAGCGCGGGCTGCAGGATCGGGTATGCGGCGATCATCGCCCGCGAGCGCGGGTTGGAGGTGTGGAAGGTGGCCACGATCGGCCCCTGCGCCGCCCAGCAGGCCAGCAGCCCCAGCGACGGGGAGGTCGGCTCGTGGATGTGGATCACGTCGAACGTGCCGTCGTGCAGCCAGCGCCGCACCCGGGCCGCCGACAGGAAGCCGAAGTTCAGCCGGGCGACCGAGCCGTTGTAAGGGACCGGTACGGCCCGGCCCGCCGAGACGACGTACGGAGGCAGCGGCGTCTCGTCGTCGGCGGGGGCCAGCACGGAGACCTTGTGGCCGAGCCGGATCAGGTGTTCGGCGAGGTCCCGGATGTGGAACTGCACGCCGCCCGGTACGTCCCAGGAGTACGGGCAGACGATGCCGATCTTCACGTGGGTTCCCCCTGGGGGTCCAGGTCGTCCAGCCAGAGCCGCTGGAGCATGTGCCAGTCCTCCGGGTGCTCGGCGATGCCGCCGGCGAAGGCGTCGGCCATTGCCTGGGTCATGGCGGCGGTCTTCTCGGCGCGGGTGCCCTCCTGCGGCACGTCGACCGCCGGATGGATACGCCCGCGCATCACCGGCGTGCCGTCGTACCAGAGGGTCACGGGCAGCAGCTTGGCGCCCGTCTGCTGGGCGAGCAGCGCCGGGCCGGCGGGCATCCGGGCGGTGGCGCCGAAGAACGACACCTCGGCCCCGGAGGCGGAGAGGTCCCGGTCCGCGACGAGGCAGACCAGGCCGCCCGCGCGCAGCCGCCGGGCCAGGGTCCCGAACGCGGCCCCGCCGCTGTGCGGCAGGACCTCCATGCCCAGGCCCTCGCGGTAGGCGACGAACCGGTCGTAGAGCGTCGCGGGCTCCAGGCGTTCGGCGACGGTGGTGAAGGGGATCTTCAGGTCGGTGGTGGCCCAGGCGCCGGCGAGGTCCCAGTTGGCCAGGTGCGGCAGGGCAACGATCACGCCCTTCCCGGCGTCCAGGCCCTCGGTCACATGGTGGACGTCCTGGACGTCGATGCTCGCCTTGATCCGCTCCGGGCTCCAGGTCGGCAGCCGGAACGACTCCATCCAGTAGCGCATGTACGAGCGCATCCCGGCCTTCGACAGCTCGGCCAGCCGCTCCGGGCCGGCGTCCGGGACGACCCGCGCCAGGTTGGACTCCAGGCGCAGCACGCTCTTGCCGCGCCGCTTCCAGACCTGGTCGGCGATGGTGCGGAAGAGGCGGGCGGCGGCGGGCTCGGGCAGCGTCTTGACCGCGCCCCAGCCCAGCCCGTACAGCCCGTCGGTGAGCCGGCCCTTCAGATCGGACGCGCCCGCGCTCACCGGTCGGCCTCGCTCCCCTGGCCCGACGCGGGGCCCGAAGCGACCGGGCCCCCGTTCGCGGCCTCGGCGGCGTCCGCCTCGGCCGACTCGCGGCGTACGGTCACCACCCGCTGGATCAGCGTCACGAGGCTGCCCGCGGCGACGATCCACAGCGCGATCGGCAGCAGGACGTCGATGCCGGGGACGCCGAACGTGTGCAGTCCGGCGAGACCGGCGGCGACCAGCGAGATCACCAGCCGCTCGGCGCGCTCCACCAGGCCGTTGACCGCGACCGGCAGACCGATCGACTCGCCGCGCGCCTTCGTGTACGAGACCACCTGGCCGCTGGCCAGGCAGAAGATCGCGACGGCGCACAGGATGTTGTCATCACCGCTGCCCGCGTACCAGAGGGCGAAGCCGGCGAAGATCGCCCCGTCGGCGACCCGATCCAGCGTCGAGTCGAGGAACGCGCCCCACCGGCTGGAGATCCCGGCCTGCCGCGCCATGTTGCCGTCGACGAGGTCGGAGAAGACGAAGATCGTGATGACGATCGTGCCCCAGAAGAACTCCCCCATCGGGAAAAAGACCAGCGCACCTGCCATCACTCCGGCCGTGCCGATGAGAGTGACCGCGTCGGGGCTGACCCCGAGGCGGAGCAGCAGAGCGGCGAACGGTGTGAGGACACGCGTGAAGAATGCACGCGCGTACTTGTTCAGCATGGCCTTCCCGAGGGTTCGGTTCGCCGAGCGGCCCCTTCGGCCACCGGCTGGCCCATCGTAGTCACCGCCGGTGCCTTCCACCGGACGGGCACCCGCCGCCGGGTGTCCCCCGGGATCCGGCCCCGGCCGGACGGCTCCCGTGCGCGACCTATGGACGAGGTCCCGCCGCGGTGCCAAGCTCGAAGGACCGCGGGCGTCGCCGAGACCGCCGCGGCGGCCTCCCCGCCCCGTCACCACCGCTGCTCCGCGCGCGGTCGCCCTCCCCCGCACCGCGCCATCGACCGGGAGGCACGCACGATGGGCGACAAGGCACACGCACACCCCGGAGCCGCCACAGGAGCACCGATGGCCGGCCACCCCTCCGTCGTACGGAACGTGGTGCTGGTCGGCCCCAGCGGATCGGGCAAGACCACGCTGGTCGAGGCGCTGGCCCTGACGGCGGGGGCGGTGAACCGGGCCGGCCGGGTCGAGGACGGGGCGACCGTCTCCGACTACGACGAGATCGAGCAGCGGCGACGGCGTTCCGTACAGCTCTCGCTGGTCCCGGTGGCCTGGGACGGCTGCAAGATCAACCTGCTGGACACCCCCGGCTACCCGGACTTCGTCGGGGAGCTGCGGGCCGGTCTGCGCGCGGCGGACGCGGCCCTCTTCGTCGTCTCGGCGGCCCAGGAGGCGGAGTCGGTGGCCGCGACCACCCGGGCCGCGTGGGAGGAGTGCGCGCTCGTCGGCATGGAGCGTGCGATCGTCGTCACGCACCTGGACACCGCCCGCACCTCGTTCGACGACATGACCCGGATCTGCGCCGAGAACTTCGGGGGCGAGGACCCCGACGCCGTACTGCCGCTGTACCTGCCCGTGCTGGGGCCCGAGGGCGCCGACGGGCACGCCCCGTTGACCGGGCTCACCGGGCTGCTGAGCCGGCGGATCCTCGACTACTCCCCGGGGGAACGCACCGAGCTGCCGCCCGCGCCCGACCAGGAGGAACCGCTGCGGGCCGCCCGGGACCGGCTGATCGAGGGGATCATCGCCGAGAGCGAGGACGAGTCCCTGATGGACCGCTACCTCGGCGGCGAGGACATCGACGTCGCGACCCTGATCGCCGATCTGGAACGGGCCGTCGCCCGGGGCGCCTTCCACCCCGTCCTCACCGCGGCCCCGGCGGCCGAGGGCGCCCGCCAGGGCATCGGCACCGTCGAGCTGCTGGAGCTGATCACCCGCGGCTTCCCGACCCCGCTGGAGCGCACCCCGCCCGTCGTCACCACCCCGGCGGGCAAGCCCCGGCCCGCACCGGCCTGCGACCCGGAGGGCCCGCTGGTCGCCGAGGTCGTCAAGACCTCCTCCGACCCGTACGTGGGCCGCGTCTCGCTGGTCCGCGTCTTCTCCGGCACCCTGCGCCACGACGACTCCGTCCACCTGTGCGGCCACGGCCTGGACGCGACGGGGCACGCCCCGCGCCCCATCCACGAGGCGGAGATCCGCGTCGGGGCGCTCACCTCGCCGTTCGGCCGCCGGCAGAACGCCCTGGACCGGTGCGTCGCGGGCGATCTGGCGTGCGTGGCCCGGCTCGGCGAGGCGGAGACCGGCGACACCCTCTCCCCGGCCGGCGACCCCGTCCTGATCGAGCCCTGGTCGACGCCGGACCCGCTGCTCCCGCTGGCGGTGCGGGCACACGGCAAAGCGGACGAGGACAAACTGTCGCAGGGCCTGGCCCGGCTGGTCGCCGAGGACCCCACGCTGCGCCTCGAACAGAACCCGGACACCGGCCAGGTCGTCCTGTGGTGCCTGGGCGAGGCCCATCAGGAGGTGGCCCTGGAGCGGCTGCGCAACCGCTACGGCGTCCAGGTCGACGCGGAACCGCATCGCGTGCCGCTGCGCGAGACGTTCGCCGGGCGGGCCGCCGGGCGCGGACGGCACGTCAAACAGTCCGGCGGACACGGCCAGTTCGCGATCTGCGAGATCGAGGTGGAGCCGCTGCCGCCGGGCTCCGGCATCGAGTTCGTCGACAAGGTCGTCGGCGGTGCGGTGCCGCGCCAGTTCATCCCCTCGGTGGAGAAGGGCGTGCGGGCCCGGGCCGCCCGGGGGCTGGCCGCCGGGCACCCCTTGGTCGACGTACGGGTCACGCTGCTGGACGGCAAGGCGCACTCGGTGGACTCCTCGGACGCCACGTTCCAGACCGCCGGGGCGCTCGCGCTGCGCGAGGCCGCGGCCGAGGCCCGCATCCAGCTCCTGGAGCCGGTGTGCGAGGTGAGCGTCCTGGTCCCCGACGACTGTGTGGGCCCGGTGATGAGCGACCTCTCGGGGCGGCGGGGCCGGGTCGTGGGCACCGAGCAGAGTGCGGGCGGGCGCACCCTCGTACGGGCCGAGGTGCCGGAGATCGAGGTCGGCCGGTACGCGGTGGACCTGCGCTCCCTGTCGCACGGCACCGGCCGCTTCGACCGCGCGTACGCCCGGCACGAGGCGATGCCGCCGCAGATCGCCGACCGACTCCGCGCCGAGCAGGCGAACGGGTCACCCGAGGCGTGACCGGCGAACCGGCCGCCCCGGCGCCGACCGGCAGGCGGGCCCCCGGCGCGTGACCGGCGCACTGTCGCACTCGCCGTCCGCGACCACGCCGGTGACGGGTGGTGGTGTGATCCGGACGATACGCTGTGGTCGCAGCTCAGAAGGTATGCCGCGTACGGTAGTTGGGCACACCGCAGGAGCAGACGTGCGGCGAGTGGGGGCGACAGGTGGCCAGCGACGGATTCGACTTCTCACCCGGGGCCCAGATCCCGGTCCAGGGCTCGGGCAGCCAGACCGTGGCGACCAATGCCCTGGCCTCGGCGGCGTATCGGGACAGCCCGGTGGAGACGATCCTCGACGCCAACAGCGAGTGGCACAAATCGCAGGTGAAGCCGGGCTCCTCCAAACTCTTCAAGTCCGGCTACTTCAAGCCGAATCTCGGTGAGGCGTTCGCCCGCGCCGTCCAGGAGCGCATGCTCGGCGGCGCCCGCAAGGCGCTGATCCAGTCCTTCGGCACGGACCCGCAGACCGTGGTGGAGCACTGCCTGTCGGCGAACAACCTGCGCAAGGCCCGCGACAGCCGGCTCACCCTGGTGACCGTGGTGTTCGGCGTGCTGTTCCTGCCCGGCATGCTGGCCTGGGTGATCGCCTTCCGGATCCGGGACGCGCTCGACAAGTCCAAGGACACGGCGTTCCGCGCGGTCGGCACGGTGCTCCTGGCCGCGTTCGGGATCGGCGCGCTGGTCCTGATGGTCAAGCTCCCCCTGGACGGGCTGCTCGCGCTCTACGTCCGGGGCGCGCTCGTCGCCCCGGTGATCGGCTGGGTGCTCGCCAAGCGGATCGCGGAGACCTCGGCCAGGGACATGCGGGCCCGCTGGGAAGGCCTTCTCTCGGGCACCGGGGTGATCGCGAAGATCCCCGAGGCGGTCCCGAAGAACCCCAACGAGACCGCCCGCGAGGCCCTGCGCCAGGGCCTGGAGAAGCTGTCGGCCGAGCAGCAGTCGAACGCCGTCTTCTACGCCGGCCCCAAGGGCGTCCTCGGGATGGGCACCCGCTGGGGCAGCTGGCAGCTGGCCGAGGAGCTGCTCCCGAAGGACCCGACGAAGGAGATCCACCAGTTCCGCAGCTGGGACCTGATCCGGATCATCCACGACCAGCTGAAGATGCTGGAGCGCGGACCGCTGAACACCGGCGGCTTCCCGAAGCCGTCCGTGAAGCACTGGATCGTCTCGCCCATCGGGGAGAACGCCGACGCCGTCACGCGCCCCGAGGGGGAGGACGTCGCCACCTTCCAGGTGAAGCCCCACGAGATACAGCGGATCTGCAACCACCAGCAGTTCGGCAGCGGCGACCGGCACTACCTGGGCGTCCAGTTCACCCTGTGGGACGGCCAGTTGGTGATCACCATGATGATCACCGTGACCGTGCTCCACGAGACGCTGCGCATCGAGGTCACGGGCCACGCGCTGGGGCCGGTGCACAGCCTGTTCCTCACCAAGCCGGCGGCGAAGACGAAGACGGTCAACAAGACCGTCCGCTTCTGGGAGACCCGGGACGTCCCACTGGCGCTGGTGGACGCCAAGGAGGTCGTCCGGCTCGCGCTGCGGGCCCCCCTCACCTGGTATCCGCCGCTGCTGGACTACCTGGGCGGGAAGATCGTGCTGCCGGAGCCGTTCGGGCTGCGGCACGCGTGGGCGGCCAAGCCGTGGAACCACCGCTTCATGGCGGACGACGCGATGCGCGCCGCCACCCCGGTGCTGCGGGCGGTCCACTCGGCGGCGATGCGGGTCCTCGCGGAGAACGGCGTCGACACGGAGCGCTTCGACAACCGCTCGATGATACTGAGCGGCCTCGTCCAGGACCCGGCCCCGCGCAAGGCCGACGTCTACGACGCGTAGGTGCACTACTCGCGAGCGTGGTTGACACTGCTGCGACGTCGGGCAGCGGTTCGCTTTGTGCGCCACGGTTGTGGCGGCGGTCGAGGAGTGGCGTCGCAAGGACGTCCAGGCGGGGCGGGTGACGAAGGTAGCGCGGGCGAGGTCGGCGTTGGACAGGCCGGGGCGCGCGGTGGGGACTTCCAGGCAGGCGTACTGCGGCACGGTAAGACCGTGCGCGCGCAGCGCCTGGTCCATGGCGGTCCCGACTTCATCGCCTTGCAGGTCCGGGACCTGGAGGCGGCCGCCGAGTTGTGCGAGAAGAACCTCGGCCTGCGCCGCGCCCCCGCCTCCCCGCCCCACGCGGTTGTCTTCGACACCAAGCCGGTGGCGCTGGCCGTACGCGACCCACTGCCCGGCACCGACCTGGACTCCGGCCGTCCCGGCCTCGGGGTTGCCCTGGTTCTCCACCCCCGAAACCCAGGCTTTCCACGACCAGCTCAGCGCCGACGACGTCAAGATCCTCACCTCGATCTCGGACAGCCCGTTCGGCGCCCCGCCGCCGGCACGCCGAGGCGGTACGGCGAAGGGGAGGTGCCGCCGGAGCGATTCC
>NZ_JBHXJG010000243.1:0-10982 GCF_042723425.1 Streptomyces sp. NPDC058375
GGGTACGCGACTGCGTACGGGCCCCGCTCCCACCGGTCGTCATCCCCGGTCAGTCCTGCTTCTTGCGCCGGGTGCCGAAGACGATCTCGTCCCAGCTCGGCACGGCGGCCCGGCGGCCGGGCCGGACCCCGTCCGCCTCGGCCTGACGGTCCGTCGTCCCGGTCAGCCGGTCGCGATGACCGGCCACGGCCCGGGGCATCAGCACATCGGCGTACGCGGACCCGGCACCGGCCGAAGCGGCGGCGGCCGGCGGCTCGTCCGCCTCCGCCTCCTCCGCCGCCTCCAGTGCGGGCGGCTCGGGCTGCGGGGGCCGCTCGGGCACGACCATGTCGCCCCGGAAGCTCGGCACCGCCTCCAGCAGGCTGGTCAGCGAGTCGCGCTCACCGGCCGAGGCGCTGCTCACGTACTCCTCTGGCTCGGCGGCGGGGGCGGGCCGCTCGATCTGGCGGTCGAGGGCCCGGTCCAGCGGCCGGTCGCGCTCGGGCTGCCGGTCGAGGCTCCGGTCCAGCGGCCGGTCGCGCGGCAGCCGGGCGATCCGGGGTACGAACGGGAAGCTGGGCTCCGGCGCGGCGACGTCGTCGGTCTCGCCGATCAGCGAGCGCGCCTCGTCGTCCACGGCCTGGACCAGTCGCCTCGGCGGGTCGTACGTCCAGCTCGCCGCGTGCGGCTCGCCCGCGACCCGGTAGACCAGCAGGACTTCCCAGGTGCCGTCGTCACGGCGCCAGGAGTCCCACTGGACGGTTTCCTTGTCGGCGCCGCGCAGCAGGAGACGCTCCTGAACCGCCTCTCCGAGCTGAGGGCCGGTGTTCTCGCCGGGACGGCGCACAGGAGTCTTCCGGGCCCGCTCGGCCATGAAAGCGCGCTCCGCGAGCACAGGGCCCTCGAAGCGGCGTACACGGTCGACGGGAATGCCCGCGAACTGGGCGACCTCCTCCGCGGAGGCACCGGCCCGTATGCGGGCCTGGATGTCGCGGGGCCGGAGGTGGCTCTCCACCTCGATCTCGATCTGGCCGAGCCGGGCGCGGTCGTTGCGCACGGCGGCGCGCAGCCGCTCATCGATCGGAAGCGTGTACTCCGTGCTGTCCGCAGCCTTGAGCACCAGTCGTGTGCCGTCGTTGGAGACGGCCACGACACGCAGTTCGGGCATGGGGACCTCCCGGGTGGTGCCTGCCGACGTCACGTGCGTCGCTGCTTCCGCTAGTCGAGTGTGACCTGCCCGGGTGCAGCCTGCCACAACCTTGCCAAGTTGCCCGGCGTGTCGGGCGCTCGTCCTGGTGCGCCCGCCTAGGGTGCCGCCGTCGGCCCCCTCCGGTAGCTGCGGATTCCCACGTCGGAGTCCGCCCCAGGGCTCGTCACAGTACTCCATTCGGGCCACCGGGGTGGACCGGCGCGCCGCCGAACTTCTCGGGAGGCATGGGAGTTGAGGTACCCAGTTCTCCGTGAAATGCCCCTGATGGGTGTTGTGCTTCACACAATCACCAAAAACGGAACTATCCACTTCGCTCATTTGTCCCTTCCTGTTGCATGGTGGGAGAGATGTCAAGCAGGGGCTGGTAATGGTTCAGAAGCCGGAAAGTGACACAGAACCCAAGGAAAGGCGCATAGATCTGAGTCTCCCGCAGGTCGCCGGGAGCGCCGTGGCGGCCGTCGCGGCAGCGGTGCTGGCCTCGCAGTTGGGGGTGTACGGCACGATCGCCGGAGCCGGCGTGATGAGCGTCGTCGCCACCTGCGGCGGCTCGGTCTTCCAACACTTCTTCCGCCGCACCGGCGAGCAGATCCGCGAGGTGACGGTCCAGGTGACCCACCCGGAGGGCCGCCAGGTGACGGTGCACACCAAGGAGACGACGCCCGCCGGGCACAGAGCCGCCGCGCAGCGGACGGAGCCGGAGCCGACGGGGTCGGGGCCGGCGGACGACTCCACCACGGTGCTGCCCACGGTCGACCCGGGCACGGTCCCGGCCGTGATCCCGGACGCGGAGAGCACGCAGGTGCTGAAGCCGCTCGACTCGGACCGGACGCAGCTGCTGGACCTCGGCGACGCGCGGACCCGGATGCTCCGCGTCCCGCCGACCGGAGGCCCCGCAGCCGGAGCCCGGGCCGGGGCCGGAGGCGACGACCGTACGCACGTGATTCCGCGGGCCGATGACCGTACGCACGCGTTCCCGTCGGCACACGACCGTACGCAGATGCTCCCGCAGGCCGGGGTGCACCAGGCCGCCGTCACCGACGACGCGTTCAGCGACGGCGTCACCCACGGCACCCGGATGCGCGGCTGGAAGCGTCCCGCGCTCGCGGCGGCCGCGGTCTTCGCCGTTTCCATGGCCGGGATCACCGCGTTCGAGATGATCTCGGGCAACGACCTCAGCGGCGGCCAGGGCACCACCCTCAGCTCCGTCGTGCGCGGCGGCGACCGGGACTCCGGACCCGCCGACCCCACCCCCTCCGGCGACACCGGCCGGGACGGGGGAACGGACGAGCAGAGCCCGAACCCGGGTGAAGGCACCGGTTCCGCGCCCGCCACGGACGGCGGCGACGGCACCGGAACGAGCCCGGACCCCGGTACGGGCACGGGCGGGGAGAACCCGAGCACCGGGCCCACCCCCACCCCGACGCCCTCCGGGTCCGCCGGGGAGACCACGCCGGAACCGACGCCGCCCACCCCGTCGAAGTCGGGCGACACCGGAACCGGCGAGCCCTCTACCGGCACGGGCGTCGGCCCCGGGCAGGGCGAGCAGGCCCCGCCCGGCGCGGACGCCGAGTGACCCACCGGCGTACCGCGCACAGCACATCGGCCCCGGCCCCCTCCGCAAGGGAGAGGACCGGGGCCGACGGCGTACCGGGACGACGCCGGGCTCAGTCGCCGAGCACGCGCCGCAGGTAGTCGTTGCCGAACAGGCGGTCCGGGTCCAGCCGGTCGCGCAGGGCGGTGAACTCGCCGAAGCGCGGGTAGGCCTCGGACAGGTAAGCAGCGTCCCGGGTGTGGATCTTGCCCCAGTGCGGCCGGCCGGCGTGCGCCGTCATGATCCGCTCGACCGCGGTGAAGTACGAGCGGTGCGGTGTGCCCTTGTAGAGGTGCACGGCGATGTAGGCGCTGTCCCGGCCCGATGCGGTCGACAGGGCCATGTCGTCGGCCGGAGCGGTCCGCACCTCGACCGGGAAGCTGATCTTCAGCGGGGACCGCTCGACCATGGCCTTCAGCTCCCGCAGCACCGTCACCGCCTGCTCGCGCGGAACGGCGTACTCCATCTCCACGAACCGCACCCGGCGCGGGCTGGTGAACACCTTGTACGGGATGTCGGTGTACGTACGCGCCGACAGCGCCCGGCTGGAGAGCCTGGCGATCGAGGGGATCGTCGCCGGGACCGCGCGGCCGAGCGAACACGCCACCTGGAAGACCCCGTTGGACAGCAGCTCGTCGTCGATCCAGCTGCTCACCCGGCCGGGCGGGGCGGCCGGACCGGCGCTGCGGTTGTTGCGCTTGGTGTTGCAGTTCCCGGTGTGCGGGAACCAGTAGAACTCGAAGTGCTCGTTCTCGGCGACCAGGGCGTCGAAGTCCGCGGTGACCCGGTCGAAGCTCATCGGCTCCTCACGGGCCGTCAGCAGGAAGATCGGCTCGACGGCGAGGGTGACGGCGGTGATCACCCCGAGGGCGCCGATCCCGACCCGGGCCGCGGCGAAGATCTCCGGGTTCTCCACGGCCGAGCAGACCAGGACCGTGCCGTCGGCGGTGACCAGCTCCAGCGCCCGGATCTGCGCGGATATGGACGCCGAGTCGCGGCCCGTGCCGTGCGTACCGGTGGAGGTCGCCCCGGCGACCGTCTGCTCCATGATGTCGCCCATGTTGGTGAGCGACAGACCCTCGCGGGCGAGCGCGGTGTTGAGCCGCTTGAGCGGAGTGCCGGCCTCCACCGTCACGGTCATCGTCTCGCGGTCGATGTCCCGGATCCCGGTGAGCAGGTCGGGGCGTATCAGGACCCCGTCGGTGGCGGCCGCCACCGTGAAGGAGTGGCCCGCGCCGACCGGCTTCACCCGCAGGCCGTCCGCGTGCGCCCGGCGCAGCACGTCCGCGAGCTCGTCCACGGACGCGGGCGACTCGGTGCGGGCGGGCCGGGCGGTGACGGTGCCCGCCCAGTTACGCCACGCGCTCGTCGTCCGTGCGTAGGTCTCGGTCATCTTGCCCGCGCCCTCCCGTCGCAGCCGGCCCGGCCAGCCGGCGATATCCCAGGAACGCCACCGCCGCCGCGAGCGCTCCCGCCACGACGGGCACCGCGTACCCCGCCTTCGCCCCGGCGGCGTCGACCACCCAGCCGGCGGCCGAGGAGCCGAGCGCCACTCCGACCGCGAGCCCGGTACTGGTCCAGGTCATGCCCTCGGTCAGCTTGGTGCGCGGTACGTGCGCTTCGACGAGGGCCATGGTGGTGACCATCGTCGGTGCGATGGCGAGGCCCGCGACAAAGAGCGCCACGGCCAGCAACGGAAGGTTCCCGGCCAGTAGGAGGGGGATCATACTCACGGCCATCGCGCAGACACCCACCAGCCACCTGGTCCCGGGGTTCCCCTTCAGGTGCAGCAGCCCGAACACGGCCCCCGCGAGGCACGAGCCGAGCGCGTAGACGGCCAGCACCAGGGAGGCCGCGGCCTTGTGGCCGCGCTCCTCGGCGAAGGCCACGGTCACCACGTCCACGCCCCCGAAGATCGCACCGGTCGCCACGAACGTGGCCACCAGGACCTGGAGCCCCCGCGAACGCAGCGCAGAGCCCCCGGTGTGCTGCGACTTCGGGTGCGGCACCGGCTCGGTCGCGCGCTGCGCGGTCAGCCAGAAGACGCCGGCCAGGAGGAAGGCGGCGGCGATCAGCGGTCCGGCCTCCGGGAACCACGCGGTGGAGAGGCCGATGGAGATGATCGGGCCGAAGATGAAGCACACCTCGTCGACGATCGACTCCCACGAGTACGCGGTGTGCAGATCCCGGCCGGAGCCCCGGTAGATCTCCGCCCAGCGGGACCGGACCATCGACCCCACGCTCGGCACACAGCCCGCGCCCACCGAGAAGACGAACAGCGTCCACTCCGGCGCCCCCTGCTGGGCGCAGACCAGCAGACCCGCCACCGCCGCCACGGCGACCAGCGTGACCGGGCGCAGCACCCGGCGCTGCCCGTAGCGGTCGACCAGCCGGGAGACCTGGGGGCCGCAGACCGCAGCCGACATCGCCAGGGTCGCCGACAGTGCCCCGGCCAGTCCGTAGCGGCCGGTGAGCTGGGAAATCATCGTGACGACGCCGATGCCCATCATGGACAGCGGCATCCGGCCGAGGAAGCCTGCGGCGGAGAACCCCTTGGTACCGGGGGCGGAGAAGATGGCGCGGTAGGGGCTGGGCAAGGGGGTACTCCGGTCATGCCTGTCAGGCGTATAGCTGGCCCATACAGCTTACGGGTGGGCGGACGCCCCCGACACCGGATTTCGGACGGACCGGGGGCGGTTCCGGCAGGCTCCCCGCCATGGGTCCGGCGCTTTCCCGACGGGGCGTCGGATGTCGGGTGCCGCCCTGTCGGAGGCGGGTGGCAGGATCGACGTCATGTCCGATCTGCGCGATCCCGCTCCCTATGACGCCCTGCTGCTGCTCTCCTTCGGCGGCCCCGAGGGCCCGGACGACGTGGTCCCGTTCCTGGCGAACGTGACCCGCGGCCGCGGCATCCCCGAGGAACGCCTCAAGGAGGTCGGCAAGCACTACTTCCTCTTCGGCGGAGTCAGCCCGATCAACGCGCAGAACCGGGCCCTGCTCGACGCGCTCCGCAAGGACTTCGCCGACCACGGTGTCGACCTACCGATCTACTGGGGCAACCGCAACTGGGCCCCGTATCTGACCGATGTGCTGCGCGAGATGACGGCCGACGGACACCGCCGGATCGCCGTCCTCGCCACCAGTGCCTACGCCTCCTACTCGGGCTGCCGGCAGTACCGCGAGAACCTCGCCGATGCGCTGGCCGCCCTGGAGGCCGATGGGCTGCCCGTGCCCCGGGTCGACAAGCTGCGGCACTACTTCAACCACCCCGGCTTCGTCGAGCCCATGGCCGACGGCGTCCTCGCCTCGCTCGCCGACCTCCCCGAGAACGTCCGCGCGGGCGCGCACATCGCGTTCACCACCCACTCCATCCCGACCTCCGCCGCCGACGCCTCGGGCCCGGTGGAGGCCCACGGCGAGGGCGGCGCGTACGTCGCCGAGCATCTCGACGTGGCCCGGCTGATCATCGAGGCGGTGCGCGCCGAGACCGGCGTCGAGCACCCCTGGCAGCTCGTCTACCAGTCCCGCAGCGGCGCCCCGCACATTCCGTGGCTGGAGCCCGACATCTGCGACCACCTGGAGACCCTGCACGGCGAGGGCGTCCCCGCGGTCGTGATGGCGCCCATCGGCTTCGTCTCGGACCACATGGAGGTCCTGTACGACCTCGACACCGAGGCCACCGCCAAGGCCGCCGAACTGGGGCTGCCGGTCCGCCGGTCCGCCACGGTGGGCGACGACCCGCGCTTCGCCGCCGCCGTACGGGACCTGGTCCTGGAGCGCGCCGCGAGCGAGCGCGGCCGGGCGGTCGAGCGCTGCGCGCTGGGGTCGCTGGGGCCCTCGCACGACCGCTGTCCCGTCGGCTGCTGCCCCGCCAGGGCCCCGAAGCCCGCCGCCGCGGGCGCCGACAGCCCGTACGCATAGCCCGACAGCCCCTATGGGCAGCCCGCAGGACCCCTACCTGACCGTGCGCACCGATCACCTGGGAGCACCGTGACCGACCCCGCCCTGTCCGAACTGCTCGACCTCGCCCTGGAGGCCGCCCGCCGCGCCGGTGCCCTGCTGCGCGACGGCCGCCCCGCCGACCTGGGGGTGGCCGCGACGAAGTCCAGCCCCATCGACGTGGTCACCGAGATGGACATCGCCGCCGAGAAGCTGATCACCGGCTACCTCACCGACTTCCGCCCCGACGACGGCTTCCTCGGCGAGGAGGGCGCCAGCTCCCCGGGCTCCACCGGCATCCGCTGGGTCATCGACCCGCTCGACGGCACGGTGAACTACCTCTACTCCCTGCCGACCTGGGCGGTCTCCATCGCCGCCGAGCGCGACGGCGAGCGGGTCGTGGGCGTCGTCGAGGCCCCGATGCGCCGGGAGACGTACCAGGCGGTCCTCGGCGGCGGTGCGTTCGCGAACGGCGAAGCGCTGCGCTGCCGCCCCACCGCGCCGCTGGACCAGGCCCTCGTCTCGACCGGCTTCAACTACGTCGCCCACGTCCGCGCCCACCAGGCGGACGTCGCCCAGCGGCTGATCCCCAGGCTCCGGGACATCCGGCGCAGCGGTTCGGCCGCCGTCGACCTCTGCGATGTGGCGGCGGGCCGGCTCGACGGCTACTACGAGCGCGGGCTGCACCCCTGGGACCTGGCCGCGGGCGACCTCATCGCCCGGGAGGCGGGCGCGCTGACCGGCGGCCGGCCGGGGCTGCCCGCCGACGGCGATCTGACGGTGGCCGCCACCCCCGGCGTCTTCGAGCCGCTGCAGGCCGCCCTCGACGAGCTGGGCGCCTGGCACGACTGACCGGAAGCTCCTGGTGGGGCCCTGGGAGCCCGACGGCACAGCAGAGGGCCCCGGATGCCTGGACAGCATCCGGGGCCCTCTGGCGTACGGCTCAGACGGTGGTCGCGCCGATCTCCACGCCGTGCTCGGCGGCGAGCCGGTGCAGATCGTCCAGCTCGCCCTGCTCGACGTCCGCGAGGAAGTCGTCGCCGTCCTCGCGCGCCCGCGTGAGGTCGGACTCGGTCGTCTTGATGCGGTGCAGCAGACCTGCGGTGAAAGCGTCCATGATGCGCCCCCTCATCGTGGGTCGGTGGCACGGGGGTGTGCCCGGGATCCCCCCGGCCGGGGAGCCGGAGGAGCGGGTGATCGCGCCGCCGCTCCGGGAAAAGAGGCGGGCCGTGGCATGCCACGGGACAGGCGTGATCGCGGGTGTGAACCCCTCTTCCCCACGCCGTGGCTCAGAGAAACCTCAACTGGCCCGGAAATCCGTCGGTTTCCCGGCGGGAGGCCGCCGGGAGATCCGGCCCGCCGCCGTCTTACCGCCGGTTTATACGCGTTGCGGGCAGGATGGAGGCACACGGTCGGCCTTGCTGCCCGTGTCCGAGCGGTCCCGTGTGGGCCGCTCGCTCTGTGAACCCGACGAAGGACCGAAGGAAGGACTGCGCCGTGCGCGTACTCGTCGTCGAGGACGAGCAGCTGCTCGCCGATGCGGTGGCCACCGGACTGCGCCGGGAGGCCATGGCCGTCGACGTCGTCTACGACGGTGCCGCGGCCCTGGAGCGCATCGGGGTCAACGACTACGACGTCGTCGTGCTGGACCGGGACCTCCCGGTGGTGCACGGGGACGACGTCTGCCGCAAGATCGTCGAGCTCGGCATGCCGACCCGGGTGCTCATGCTCACCGCCTCCGGCGACGTCAGCGACCGGGTCGAGGGCCTGGAGCTGGGCGCGGACGACTATCTGCCCAAGCCCTTCGCCTTCAGTGAGCTGACCGCCCGGGTCCGCGCGCTGGGCCGCCGTACGACGGTGGCGCTGCCGCCCGTCCTGGAGCGCGCCGGCATCAAGCTCGACCCGAACCGCCGCGAGGTCTTCCGCGACGAGGTGGAGATCCAGCTCGCCCCGAAGGAGTTCGCGGTCCTGGAGGTCCTGATGCGCAGCGAGGGCGCCGTCGTCTCGGCGGAACAGCTGCTGGAGAAGGCCTGGGACGAGAACACCGACCCCTTCACCAACGTGGTGCGGGTCACGGTCATGACGCTCCGCCGCAAGCTCGGCGAACCGCCCGTCATCGTCACCGTGCCGGGCTCCGGATACCGGATCTGAGGACCATGGCCACCACCCCGGAGCAGCCCCCCGCGGCGCCGCCGAAGCCCACCTGGGAGCCGAAGCAGCAGGACCCCCCGTACCCCTGGCTGCGCCCGACCATCCGGATACGGCTCACGCTGCTGTACGGCGGGATGTTCCTGATCGCGGGCATCGTGCTGCTGTCGATCATCTACATGCTGGCCGCGCAGGCCCTCCACGACGCGGGAAGCGTGGCCTTCCGGGTGGCCGGGACCAACGTCCAGATCACCAGCGACACCTGCCCGCAGCTCGGCGCGGCCCTCAACAACGACCAGCTGAACGACGCCATCAAGGCCTGCACGTCGGCCCAGCGGCAGCACGCACTGGACAGCCTGCTCAACCGGGCCCTCCTCGCCCTGGTCGGCCTCAGCGTGATGGCCTTCGCCTTCGGTTACGCCATGGCCGGACGCGTCCTGTCCCCGCTCGGCCGGATCACCCGGACCGCGCGCCGGGTGGCCGGCACCGACCTCACCCGGCGGATCGAGCTGGACGGCCCGGACGACGAGCTGAAGGAGCTGGCGGACACCTTCGACGACATGCTGGACCGGCTGGAGCGGGCCTTCACCGCGCAGCAGCGGTTCGTCGGCAACGCCTCGCACGAGCTGCGCACCCCGCTGGCGATCAACCGCACCCTGCTGGAGGTGCATCTCTCCGACCCGGAGGCCCCGCCCGAGCTCCATCAGCTCGGCAAGACCCTTCTGGCCACCAACGAGCGCAGCGAGCAGCTGGTCGAGGGCCTGCTGCTGCTGGCCCGCAGCGACAACCAGATCATCGAGCGCAAACCGGTCGACCTCGCCGAGGTCGCCGAGCGCGCCATCGACCAGACCAGGGCGGAGGCGCTGGCCAGGAAGGTCGAGATCCGCGGTGTGCGAGCCTCGGCCGGGGTGCAGGGCAACGGGGTCCTGCTGGAGCGGATCGCCCTGAACCTCGTGCAGAACGCCGTGCGCTACAACGTGCCCGAGGACGGCTGGGTGGAGGTCACCACCGAGGCGCGTGACGGGCAGGCCCTGCTCGTCGTCTCGAACACCGGCCCGGTGGTCCCCGCCTACGAGATCGACAACCTCTTCGAGCCCTTCAGGCGGTTGCGTACCGAGCGCACGGGCAGCGACAAGGGGGTCGGGCTCGGCCTGTCGATCGCCCGGTCCGTCGCGCGGGCCCACGGAGGCCGTATCATCGCGGAGCCCCGCGAGGGCGGTGGTCTCGTGATGCGCGTCACCCTGCCGGTCTGAGAGGCTGCACGGTGTGACTCTGCACCGAATCTTCATGTTCGCTTTGGGCGGAATTTTCAGGACCCATTCCCGGGCGGGTCGTGTGTGATCGATCACAGGGTCGATTTTCCGGCCTTCTACTCTCCGTGATCACGACTCTGTCGGAAAGCCGGTAATCGTCCGGGTTTTCGGGGATCGTTATCACGGGAAGTACACGGGGTGGCGCCCGTGAACTGCACAGTCGGGACCGTGTACGGTCCCCATCGCCACCCAAGCCGAGCCTCGCCGAGGTGCCCGGTTGGGTGTCGATTGAGTAACAGACCTTGATGTGAGGCAAAATCTCCGCCTCAGGTCGGGCACAAGTCCGGCCTCTCACGCGTTACGTGCGCTGAGACACCTAGACACCCAAGAGGGGGAGAGCGACATGGCAACGGATTACGACACCCCACGCAAGACCGACGACGACGTGGACCAGGACAGCCTCGAAGAGCTCAAGGCGCGTCGGAGCGACAAGACGGCGTCCGCCGTCGACGTCGACGAATTCGACGCGGCCGAGGGCCTGGAGCTGCCCGGCGCGGACCTCTCCAACGAGGAGCTGGCCGTCCGGGTGCTGCCCAAGCAGGCGGATGAGTTCACCTGCATGAGCTGCTTCCTGGTGCACCACCGCAGCCAGCTGGCCCGCGAGAAGAACGGTCAGCCCATCTGCCGCGACTGCGACTGAGGTCGGGTCGGCCGTGGCAGGCGAGACACCGTTCCGGAAGCGGCGCCCCTGGCGCCGGCACGGCCAGCAGGCCCATGAGGACGGTACCGGCGGCACAGGCCCGGCAGAAGGCGGTCACGCGTCTGCCGAGCGGTCCGCCGCCCCGCCGGATCACTCCGGCGG
>NZ_JBHXJG010000244.1:0-10944 GCF_042723425.1 Streptomyces sp. NPDC058375
GCTCCTGCTCCTGCTCCTGCTCCTGCTCCTGCTCCTGCTCCTGCTCCTGCTGATCGGGATGTGGCGATGTGAGCCCCGCGTCTCACAAAGCCTTGTGCATGATGTGAATCCCCACATAGCCCTGGGTCGGGTGGTTGAAGCCCTCCGGAAGGGTGCCGATCACGTCGAAGCCGATCGACCGGTACAGCTTGAGGGCATGGGTGTTCGTCTCGACCACCGCGTTGAACTGCATCGCGCGATACCCTTTGGCCCGAGCCCAGTTGACCGAGTGCTCGCACAGCGCCCGCCCCACGCCACGGCCGGAGTGAGCGGGGTCGACCATGTAGGTGGCGCTGGCGATGTGGGAGCCGTTGCCCATGTGGTTGCGGTTCATCTTCGCCGTGCCGAGCACCGTTCCGGCCTCGTCGACGGCGACGACCACGCGGCTCGGCGCCGGGACGAACCACCATCCCTCCGCATCCTCCTTACCGAGGTCGAGCGGATAGGTGAGCGTCTCGCCCGCAGAGACGATCGCATGGAAGAACGGCCAGATGGCGGGCCAGTCCTCGGAGGTTGCTTCCCTGATCAACATCCGGACAGGATGCCCCATCCGCAGGATCGGCGCGAATGCTATCCAGCGCCCCGACCACGCCATCCCAACCTGGCGAGCAGCCCCTTCCCGGTCGGCCTGTGCGCCGGAGCGGAACGTAGTGCCCCGGTGTCGGCGGGCGGCGTCGCCCGGGCTCCCCCGTCGTCCCCGGGGCGAGGGGCCGGCCGGTCCTCGCGTGCCCGGTCCAGCTCCAGGGTCAGGTTGACCCGCCGCCAGAGAATTTCGTCGGGGCCGTCGGCCAGCATCAACTCCCCCATGGCCTCCCTCGCCGCCATGGACCCCGGGCGTCCGAAGACCGGCTCGGGCCGGACCCTTACGAGATAGGCGCGTTCATAGGGGTCGTCCACCACTTCGGCCAGTTGCACCGGGTCCAGGGCCGACGCCTGGACCGCCGTTCGCGCCCAGGGGTCCGTCGTGCGGTTCAGCAGCCGGTCGATGCGTTGCGAACGCCAGTTGCGCGCCCGCCAGTCGGCGCCCGACTCCAGCATCGTGCGCATCCCCACAGGCGTCCGCCCGGCGAGCAGCCCGGGCTCCCGTGCCGCGAACGCGACGAGCTCGTCCGCGAGGTAGAGCCAGACCACCGCGCGATAGCGGTTCAGATAGAACGTGACCGGTGAGACGCAGCCCGCCCGGGCCAGCCGGGTGAACCGTGCCGGTGCCATGTTCAGCAGGGCCGCTCCTTGCGCCGTTCCGACCGTGCGGACCCGCTCCACCAGGGCGTCGGGGAAGCCTGGTTGCTCCCGCAGGCGCGCGATCTCCTCCTCATGCACCCGGGGTCGCCCGCCGCCCGGAGCGGCGACGACGGCGATCAGCCCCAGGTGCACCGCCAGCTCCAACTCCGCACGCCGGATGCCCAGCTCCTGAGCCGCTCGTCCGGACGCCACCGTCGCCGCCGGGGAGGCGGGCGAGGTGCGCCCACCCTCGCACTCCGCCTCCGCGCTCGCGTCCCCGGCATGGGCACCGGCCCGCACGCGCGCGCTCCGGCCCTCCGCGTCCTGGGACCTGACGTGCGATCGGAGCACTTCCTTGACTGCCATGACTGTTCTCCCCCCGTCGGCTCGAATACTCTCCGTAATGACGGTAGCCCGAGGAGTCATGACGCGTCAGCCCTGTGGATAACTCTTCACCGGCGACGAAAAGTGCAGGTCAGGAGGGTGAGAAGGGTTCGATGCCCTCGGGCCCGCCTTGGCGGACGGAGACGCCGAGGTGTTCGCCGACCCGGTTGACGAGCAGGGTCATCTCGTACGCGACTTGGCCGACGTCGGCCTCGGCCGCGGTCAGCACGCACAGGCAACTGCCGTCGCCCGCCGCCGTCACGAAGAGCAGCGCCTCGTCGAACTCGACCATCGTCTGGCGGGCCCGGCCCGCCCGGAAGTGACGCCCGGACCCGCGCGCCAGACTCTGCAGGCCGGACGAGACCGCCGCCAGGTGCTCCGCGTCCTCGCGTGCGAGCCCGGTGCTGGCCCCGGTGACCAGTCCGTCGTTCGACAGCACCAATGCGTGCCGTATGTACTGCACCCTGCTGGTGAGATCGTCCAGCAGCCAGTCAAGTCCCCGGTCAAGCGGCATGTGCTCGTCCTCCCCGTACCCTCGTTCCCCGTACCCCCCGCTACGCGCGTAAGCCTTGCGCAACGGATCCGTGGGGGCAAGCGTCCCTCACCGCCCGAGGTGCCGCTTCGCGCCATACGGCGATCGGGCTCAGGATGGGCCCATGGCACACCACATGACCGATGAAGAATGGCGGGCCTTCCTCTCGGAGAGCACCCGCACGGCAAAGGTTTCGACGGTGCGGGCCGACGGCAGTCCGCACATCGCACCCGTCTGGTTCCTTCTCGACGGCGACTCGGTGGTCTTCAACACCGGGAAGGAGAGCGTGAAGGGGCGCAACCTCGCACGGGACGGACGGGTCGCCCTGTGCGTCGACGACGACCGGCCTCCGTACGCGTTCGCGGTGGTGCAGGGGCACGCCGAGCTGAGCGAGGACCCAGGCGAACTCCTACGGTGGGCGACGCTGATCGCCGGCCGTTACGTGGAGGCCGACGCCGCCGAGGAGTTCGGCCGGCGCAACGGTGTCGCCGGCGAACTGGTCGTACGGGTGCGGATCGACAAGGTGGTCGCGATGGCCGACATGGCCGACTGACGGAAGGGGCCCCGGCGCCGGGTCGTCAGCCGACGGAGGCGAGGAGCCGGGCGGTGTGCATGCGCCCGGCATACTCGACCGTACGGATCAGGACTTCTTTCCCGGAGGCCCGGTCGCGGGCGTCGCACAGCACGACCGGGGTGCCTCCGTCGAGGTCGAGCGCCTGCGCGACATCGTGCTCCGTATGGTCGGGAGCGCCGGGGAAGCGGTTGACGGCGACGACGAACGGGATCCGCCTGCGCTCGAAGTAGTCGACGGCGGCGAAGCAGTCCTCGAGGCGCCGGGTGTCGGCGAGCACGACGGCGGCGAGGGCGCCCTCGCACAGCTCGTCCCAGAGAAACCCGAAACGATCCTGGCCCGGCGTGCCGAACAGATAGAGCGACAGGCCGGAGTGAACGGTGATACGACCGAAATCCATCGCTACGGTCGTGGTGGACTTCCGTTCCATCCCGCCGGTGTCGTCCCGGTCCCGCCCGCTCTCGCTCAGCGTCTCCTCCGAGTACAGCGGGCGGATCTCGCTGACCGAGTGGACCAAGGTCGACTTCCCGGCCCCGAAGCCGCCCGCCACGACGATCTTCAGGGTGAGCGCGATGTCCTCTCCGATCATGCTCCTGCCGACATCCCCGGAGCTGCGGTGGGTGGTGCGGAGGTTTTCGTCGCTGTCGATGGACTCGGAGGGCATGCGTCCCTTCTCTCTTCAGGAGTCACTTCGGGCTACAGGCGTCGGATCAAGCTTCAGGAATCGGGTCGGGCCGACAGCATGGCAACCGGCGGGCTTCTTCCGAGTGAGTTGATCGTTCTTGACCGAAGCGGCTTCGCCTCGGTCACTGCTCTTGCCGTATCCCGACCTCATTGCGTCTCTCTATAGACAGCCGGAGATGGGGACGGAGGCGGGGCGGGCACTCCGTGCGAGCCTCGGGCCCTCCCGGCACGGCCCCTACACTGGTCTTTTCGGCCGTCCGGAACGGGCAGCGGAGCCGGGTCCGCGCTGACGGCCCGGGGACGAGGAGATACGAGCGTGTCGACAGGTTCCGGCGGCGGCTTCCAGGATCCGCCCGCGGAGGTGCTGGCGGAGGCCGCAGCGGCGTTCGGGCTCCTGGCGACACCCGCACGGCTGCACATCGTGTGGGCACTGGCCCAGGGCGAGAGCGATGTGACCGGGCTCGCGGAGCGGGTGGGCGGGACGCTTCCCTCGGTCAGTCAGCATCTGACGAAGCTGAAGCTGGCCGGTCTCGTCCGGTCGCGCCGTGAGGGCCGACGTCAGGTCTATCTGGTCGACGATCCCGATGTGGTGACGGTCGTCCGGCTCATGGTCGGCCAGTTGGCCGAACGCGCCGGGCACCACTCCCCCGGGCCTGTCCGCCTGCGTGAGCTCGGTGCCTGAGAGCAGTTCGGCCGCAGGCCTTGGACACATCACCGCCGGCACGCCGGCCTCCGTCGCCCCGTTCCCCGGCGCCGTGCCCACCGCTCTGCAGACGCTGCGTGCCCTCGACAGCGGGCCGCGCGGGCTGCTGGAGGCGGAGGCCGAGAGCCGGCTCGGCCGGACGGGCGAGAACGTGCTGCCCGCCCGGCGGCCCGTGCCCTGGCCCCGCCGTTTCCTGCGCAGCCTCCGGGATCCCTTCACCTCCGTGCTTCTCTGCCTGGGCCTGGTGTCGGCCCTCGTCTCGGCCTGGGGCACCGCGGGCGTCATCCTGGCCCTCGTCGCAGTGAGCTGTCTGCTGCGTTCGGCCGAGGAGCACCGCGCCGACCGGTCGACCGCGGCGCTGCGCGAACTGGTGGCGACCACGGCGACCGTGGTGCGTCGCGCCTCGGACGGCTCCCCTCCCCAGGAACGGGAGGTGCCGGTCGCCGATCTGGTGCCGGGGGACGTGATCCGCCTGCGGCCGGGCGATCTCGTACCCGCCGATGTGCAGCTGCTGCGCACCGACGGGCTCACCGTGCATCAGTCGGCCCTGACCGGGGAGTCGGCTCCGGTGGTCAAGCAGGCCCTCGACATCCCCGACCCCGCGCAGACCGATGCCGGGCTGTTCGCGCAGCCGCAGTGGTGTTTCCTGGGCAGCAGTGTCACCTCCGGCAGCGGTACCGCGGTGATCGTGGCCACCGGCGGGGAGACCCGGTTCGCCGCCACCCATGACGGCCGGGCCGGGCAGCGGGGCGCCAGCGCCTTCGACCGTTCGGTCCAGGGGATCTCCTGGACCCTCATCCGTTTCATGCTCCTGACCCCGCCCCTGGTGCTGATGGCCAATGCGGCGCTGCGGGGCCGGGGCCTGGAGACGCTGCCGTTCGCCGTGGCCGTAGCCGTGGGACTCACCCCGGAGATGCTGCCGGTCATCGTCACGACGACCCTCGCACGGGGCGCGGCCCGGCTGGCCCGTACCAGTGGAGTGATCGTCAAACGGCTTCCGGCGCTGCACGACCTGGGGGCGGTCGATGTGCTGTGCCTGGACAAGACCGGCACGCTGACCGAGGACCGGCCGGTCGTCGCAGCGGCGACCAATGGTGCGGACCGCCCCGATGCCGACGTACTGCGGTGGGCGGCGGTCAACGCGCTGTGGACGCTCCAGCTGGCGGAGCTGCCCGCCGCCGACGCACTCGACGAAGCGGTGCTGGACGCCGCCGACGCGCTCGGCAGAGGCGGGCTCGGCGCCGCTTGCGCGCTCGGCAGAGGCGGGTTCGGCGCCGCTGACGCGTTCGGCAAGGGCGGGCCGGGAGCCGTCGACGGCGGTGGTCCGTCCGCTGCCGGGGAGGTGGATCCGGACGCGTACGAGGGCGTCGCGGTGCTGCCCTTCGATCCGGTGCGGCGCGTCGCGACAGCCGTGGTGAGGCGGCCCGGCCGGCTCGGCGTCCACACCCTGGTCACCAAGGGCGCCGTCGAGGCCGTGCTCGACCGGTGTGCCATGGACCGGGGCGAGCGCGACCGGCTGCTCGCCGTGGCGGACCGGAAGGCCGGATCCGGGCTGCGCCTGCTGGCCGTGGCCCGTGCCGACCGGGCGGCCCGGGCGGGCGCGTACACCCCGGCGGACGAGCGGGGCCTGACCTTCCTGGGCCTGGTGGCGCTCCGGGACGTTCCGGCCCCGAGCGCCGCCGACGCGCTCGGGGTGCTCGCGCGGCGGGGTGTGAGCGTCAAGGTGCTCACCGGCGACCATCCGGGCACGGCGGCCCGGGCGTGCGCGGACCTCGGTCTGCGCCCGGAGGGCCGCACCGGCCACAACGATGTGGTGACGGCCGAGGTGCTGGACACCCTGTCGGACGCGGAACTGGTCGGGGTGGCGGACCGGGCCACGGTGTTCGCGCGCTGCACCCCCGAGCACAAGGCCCGGATCGTCACGGCCCTGCGCACCGGCGGGCACACGACCGGCTTCCTCGGCGACGGCGTCAACGACCTGCCCGCCCTGCACGCAGCCGACGTCGGCATCTGCCCCCGCAACGCCGTGGACGTGGCCCGGGAGGCGGCCGATGTCGTCCTGGCGGAGAAGGACCTCACCGCGATCGACCGTGCGGTGCTGGCGGGGCGGCGCAGCAGCGGGAACATCGCCGCCTATCTGCGGATCACCCTCTCGTCGAACCTCGGCAATGTCATCGCGATGCTGACGGCCGGGCTGATGCTGCCCTTCCTTCCGATGCTCCCGGCACAGGTTCTGGTGCAGAACCTCTGCTTCGACGCGGCGCAGCTGGCGTTCGCGTTCGACCGCCCGGCAGCCTCCGCCCTGCGCCGCCCCACCGTGCTGCGGCCGCGCGACTTCCTGCGCTTCATCACGGGTTTCGGCCTGCTCAACGCGGCCGCCGACCTCGCCACCTTCGGGGTGCTCGCGCTCGCCCTGCACAACGCGTCCGGGGATGGCGAGGCGGCGTTCCACGCCGGGTGGTTCACGGAGAACCTGCTCACCCAGGCCCTCGTGATAATCCTGCTGCGGACCGGTCGCAGTGCCGCCGAGCGCCGGGCGGGCGGGCCTCTGCGGGGTGCCGCGGCGGGTCTCGCCGCGGTCGGCGTCGCCCTCCCGCTCACGCCGATCGGGCCGTTGCTCGGTATGAGCGCCCTGCCGCCCCTCTACTACCTCCTCCTCGGCTCCGTCCTGGGGCTGTACGCGGTCGGGCTCACAGCGGCCCGTCGCCGGTACGAGCGCCGCCACCTGCCCGAAGCCGCACCGGACCCCGTGCGAGAAGGAAGACGAGACCGAAAGCGGAGCGGCAAGGAAGAGCGCGCCGCGGAGTTGGGGGGCGTCCGTTCCGGCCGCAGACATTAGTTGTACGGTTGCGCAATGCGGCAACTGTTGTCGCGTACGGAGAGAAGGGTGGGACCAGATGCTGCGCAACGGCCTGGAACCCTGGCACCTGCTGATCCTGGCGGTCGTCGTGATCGCCGTCTTCGGGTCGAAGAAGCTGCCGGACACGGCCCGCGCGCTGGGCAAGTCCATGCGCATCCTCAAGAGCGAGGCCAGGGCGATGAAGGACGAGAACGCCCGCTGACACCCACGGGCGCGCCCGGGCCGGGCGAGGACCGGGCCTTTCGGTCGCCGCTCGGTTCATGGCTTGCGCAATCCGGGAACCCGGAGTGGAGCGCCGAGCGTTTGTACAGACAGCGGCCACAAGAGTGACAGCACAACGGCACCGGTCTCCGGACCCGGACGCGGTGAAGCCGCAGCGTTCCGGATCGCAGGTGCGGACCGAGGGAACACTGGAGGAAATTCATGGGCGTGACCCTGGCCAAGGGCGGCAATGTCTCCCTGTCGAAGGAAGCCCCCGGCCTGACCGCCGTCACGGTCGGGCTCGGCTGGGACGTACGGACCACGACCGGGGCCGATCACGACCTGGACGCCAGTGCGCTGCTGTGCTCCGCGGCGGGCAAGGTCCTCTCCGACAGCCACTTCGTCTTCTACAACAACCTCAACAGCCCCGACGGTTCCGTCCGCCACACCGGCGACAACCTGACAGGGGAGGGCGAGGGCGACGACGAGTCGGTCGAGGTCGACCTGTCGTCGGTCCCCGCCGAGATCGCGAAGATCGTGTTCCCCGTCTCGATCCACGACGCCCAGAGCCGCGGCCAGAGCTTCGGCCAGGTGCGCAACGCGTTCATCCGCGTGGTGAACCGGGCCAATGGCGTCGAGCTCGCCCGTTACGACCTGAGCGAGGACGCCTCCACCGAGACGGCGATGGTCTTCGGCGAGCTGTACCGGCACGGCGCCGAGTGGAAGTTCCGGGCGGTCGGCCAGGGTTATGCCTCCGGCCTGGCGGGCATCGCATCGGACTACGGCGTCAACGTCTGACCGGTCAGGCCGGGTTCCGGCGCTCGCACGCCCCCTCCGGTTGGGCGAACATGTTCCCCATGACTGACGCCCACACCCATGTCCTGGACTTCTTCACCCCGCGTGCGGCCGATTGGGACAGCCGCTTCCCCGACGACGGCCCCGCCTATGCCGCGGCGGCGGGCCTGCTGGGGCTGCGCCCCGGCGATGCCGTGCTCGACGCGGGCTGCGGGACGGGGCGCGCGCTGCCCGCACTGCGGGCTGCGGTCGGGCCGCAGGGCACGGTGCTGGGTGCCGACCTCACCCCGGCCATGCTGGAGGCGGCGGCACGGGCCGGACGTGGCGACAGCGGGACACTTCTCCGTGCCGACGTGGCGCGGCTGCCACTGCGTGACGGAGCGCTGGACGCGGTGTTCGGAGCCGGGCTGATCTCGCATCTGGCCCGGCCCGAGGCCGATACGACGGAACTCGCCCGCGTGGTCCGGCCGGGCGGGGTTCTGGCGCTGTTCCACCCGATCGGCCGGGCGGCCCTCGCCGCGCGCCACGGGCGCACCGTCACCGACGACGACCTGCGGGCCGAGCCCAGGCTGCGTGAGCTGCTGTCCGGTGCGGGGTGGCGGCTGGAGTCCTACACCGACGAGGACGATCGCTTCCTCGCCCTCGCCGTCAGGCAGGTCTGAGGCCGGGCCGCCTCCGGCGGGCATCGGCCCGGCGGCAGCGGCGTACCGGTCGGGGCGGTCGTGTCATTCGGCGGGTGCCTGCGACGGCCGACTGCCGGGTACCGGGCAGCCACGGACGCCCGGCGTGGGGAACGTGCCGAGCCTCGCGATCTCGTACCCGTCCGGATAGCCCTTGATCTCGGGATTCTGGCGCGCGTAGTGGGGCGTCCGCCGGGGCGGCAGGAGCCGGACGGCACGGGCCCGGAGCCGGAGCGCACCCCTGGTCACTCCGCGAGCGACCGGCCCCGGGCGGCGGTAGCGGAACGCTTCGAGCAGTGAGTCGTCCAGGAGTGCGAGGCTGGCGCCGCGCACCACCGGGGCGAGCGGCGCCGGATACCAGGACCCCATCAGCGCCAAGGTGGCGTCGGAGACCCGTCGGGCTCCTTCGTCCCAGCCGAAGTGCTCGTGCTCGTAGGCGTCGAGGGTGCGCTCGAAGTCCTCGTAGGTCTCCGGAACGCCCTTGATGCCCATCCGTGCGCCGAGCGTGCGGTAGTAGGCGGCGAAGGCGGCCAGCTCGTGGCAGCAGAGGCGTCGCCAGCCGAAACTGTCCAGCCAGCGCTTCGGGGTGACGACGAACGTGCACAGGACGTAGCGCATGTCGTCGTTGCTGATGGCGTAGCTGCGGTGCATCTGGTTGATCCGGCGGACGGCCATGCGGCCTTCATCGGTGTCGAAGCCGTGCTCCACCACCGTGTCCAGCAGCAGAGCGGTGTCGTCGTAGCGCTTCTGGGAGCGCTCCGTCAACTCCGCAGTCTCGTCGAGGAGTCGGCCGATGCTGGGCACGGCATAGGTGCGGTAGAGGGCCAGTTCGAGGGCGCGGGTGATGTCCCAGGGGAACTCGTAGGTGACGGTGAGACGGTAGATCTCCAGGAAGTCCCGCTCGGGGTCGAGTCGCTGAATCTTTTTCAGCCGGTCGTACCGCTTCACCATGCTGTCCCCCTCGTTCGGCCCGATGGCCCAACCTTACGCGGAGGCCTCCCGCGCGCCCGGCCCTTCGCCCCCGCCGCACCCGGACGGGGCGGGCGCGGCTCCTGTTCGTCGCTGCTCGTCAGGGCCTCGACGAGGGAGTTACCGAGTAGTTAGGGTGCGCCGACGGACCAAGGGACGCAGGACCGGGAGATGAGCGGTCCGGCGATGAGCGATGGGGAGGACACCGTGGGCGGTGCGGATGATGCGGACGCCGACGACGCGCTGTTGGTGCTGACCGCGATGCTGCTGACGCCGGCGCGGTTCCCCAGCGTGCTGGGCGACGACTATGTGGCCGCGTGCGACGCTCTCGCACTCGAACCGTACGAGGAGGGCTACGGGCTCATCCTCGGGCAGGACGGGGAGGGGGCCCGGTGGACGGTGGTCGTCGAGGACGCCTCCCAGGTGGCCGTCGCCATCGCCGCGTGGGACTGCGGCATGGAGCACGACCTCTCCCCCGACGAGCGTTCCATGGTGTGCGCCCTGCCGGGCTGGCCGATGGACCTGACCGTCTCGGCACCCGGCGTCCCGGATCCGCACGATCCGGAAACGCACGGGGAGGGCCCCGCGCCCCTCGCTCCTCCCGACGCGGAGGCCTGGGGTCCGGCGCAGCGACGGCTCGGCGCGGACGAGATCGCCGCGCAGTGGTCGGTGTGGCGCGAGCAGATCGACGACACCCAATTCGCGCAGCCCGGTGGGGTTGGAGGGGCGGAGAGCGCCGCCGGGGGTGAGGCGGACAGCGCCCCCTCCGGGTCGCTCCGGCACCCGGGTGTGCGGCGGGCCCTGTCAGAGGCGAGCGCCTATACGGAGGCTCCGCCGCCACCCGGTCGGATCCGCTCCTCGTACGCCACGGCCGACGCACGCACGCTGCGCGTCGACGGCCCGGGGTGGTCGATGGTGGCTCGGACCGATGACATCGCCCTGTTCCTGCTGGACGAGGAGCCGGGGACGGTCATTCCCGTCGGCCGTGGAGACGCGCTGCCCGGCCTGCTCACGGCCCTGGACGGGCTCGCCGTCCAGGGCCTGTGACGTCCTCGCTCAGCGTCCGATCTCCTTGCGGTTGATCCTGCGGAGCCTGCGCCGCTGGGACGGGTCCAGCAGCAGATAGCCCGCCACGGGAACCCCGATCACGACCAGCAGCGCCCACCAGAATCCGATCAGGGGCCACAGGATGGCTGCCGCGAGAACCCCCCCCCGTTATGTTTTTCGTGGTCCTGCAATGGGGCCGCTGGCCTCCGGGTCCGGTATGACTGTTGCCCCCTGTCGAAGGGATGACCTGGGGGGTGG
>NZ_JBHXJG010000245.1:0-10806 GCF_042723425.1 Streptomyces sp. NPDC058375
TCCCGGGCCCCCACGGGCGGGTGCTGCGGCCCGGCAGGCGCTCCCTACAGGAACGAGTTGATCTGGATCGTCTCGGTCCGGCCCGGGCCGACGCCGATCGCGGAGATCGGAGCGCCCGACATCTCCTCCAGCGCCTTCACGTACGCCTTCGCGTTCTTCGGCAGGTCGTCGAAGGTCTGGGCCTTGGTGATGTCCTCGGACCAGCCCGGCAGGTTCTCGTAGATCGGCTTCGCGTGGTGGAAGTCGGTCTGGTTGTACGGGAGTTCCTCGACGCGCTTGCCGTCGATCTCGTACGCCACGCAGACCGGGATCTGCTCCCAGCCGGTGAGGACGTCGAGCTTGGTGAGGAAGAAGTCGGTCAGGCCGTTGACCCGGGTCGCGTACCGCGCGATCGGGGCGTCGAACCAGCCGCAGCGGCGGTCACGGCCGGTGGTGACACCGCGCTCGCCGCCGATGCGCCGCAGCGCCTCGCCGTCCTCGTCGTGCAGCTCCGTCGGGAACGGACCGGCGCCGACCCGCGTCGTATAGGCCTTGAGGATGCCGATGACGCGGCTGATCTTCGTCGGGCCGACGCCGGCGCCGGTGCAGGCGCCGCCCGCCGTCGGGTTCGACGAGGTGACGAAGGGATACGTGCCGTGGTCGACGTCGAGCAGGGTGCCCTGGCCGCCCTCGAAGAGGACGACCTTGCCCTCGTCGATGGCATCGTTCAGGATCAGGGTCGTGTCGGCGACGAACGGCTTGATCTGCTCCGCGTACTGGAGCATGTCCTCGACGACCTTGCCGGCCTCGATCGCGCGGCGGTTGAAGACCTTGGCCAGGAGCTGGTTCTTCTGCTCCAGGGCCGCCTCCACCTTCTGTTCCAGGATCGACTCGTCGTAGAGGTCCTGGACGCGGATCCCCACCCGGTTGATCTTGTCGGCGTACGTCGGACCGATGCCCCGGCCCGTCGTGCCGATCTTGCGCTTCCCGAGGAAGCGCTCGGTCACCTTGTCGAGCGTGACGTTGTACGGAGTGATCAAATGAGCGTTGCCGCTGATCAGAAGCTTGGACGTGTCGACGCCTCGCTCGTTCAGACCGCTCAGCTCGGAGAGCAGGACCGCCGGGTCGACCACGACACCGTTCCCGATGACCGGGGTACAACCCGGCGACAGGATTCCGGAGGGGAGGAGATGAAGTGCGTACTTCTGGTCGCCCACGACGACCGTGTGACCGGCGTTGTTACCGCCCTGGTATCGCACGACATAGTCCACGGATCCACCGAGGAGATCGGTGGCCTTCCCCTTGCCCTCGTCACCCCACTGAGCACCGAGCAGCACAAGTGCGGGCACAGGCGTACACCCCTTCCGGGCGGGGCATGTCCAAGGTCAGGGGGCGTACGTAAAGGTCGTACCTGCCGTACGACGATGTACGGCAAAGCCTGAGCCGTCGAACCGGGTGCCCCGGAATAGACGAAGCCCCTGGCGCAATAGCGCAAGGGGCTCTTGCACCAAGATGCTACCCGAGGAAGGACCGAGGTGTCGGCTGCAGAGCCCCCCGGCGACGGCGACGACCAGCTCCTGGTGGTCATCGACCCGGTCGCCCGCCGGAGTGACGGCGAGTCCGTCCGTATCGCCAAGGACGTGCTGAGCGCCGGCGCGCACGCCAAGATCTGCCTTCCGGACACCCCCGAGGAGTTCGCGCGGGCCCTGTCCCGGCGGGGTTCGCGCCGCCCGGTGGTGGTCGGCGACGATCACGCGCTGCTGCGCGCGGTGGCCCAGCTGCACCGCGAGAGGGAGCTGGCCGACGGTGTCCTCTCCCTGATCCCCGTCGGCGCGGCGCACGCCCTGGAGGTGGCCCACGCCCTCGGCGTCCCCCGGGGCGCGGTGGCGGCCGCCCGGACCGCGCTGGACGGTGCGGTGCGCCGCCTGGACCTCCTGGTCGACGACAGCGACGGGGTCGTCCTCGGCCGCCTGCGCATCCCGGCCCCGCCGCCCCCGCCGCCCGGCTCGGGGGCCCCGCACGCGGGCGTCACGGCCGTCTGGGACACCTGCCGCTCGCTCGTGACGTCCCTGGTCCGCCCGGTCCCGGTCGCCGCCACCACGCACCCGGGCACGCACCGCCTGCGCATCGAGGCGGACGGGGTGCTGCTGAGCGACCTGGACACGCCGGTACGGGGCCTCTCGGTGACCTCCCAGGGCGACGGGGGCCTGGCCGACGTCGTCGTCCGCACCGGATCCGGCGAGGACGTCACGGCGGAGGCCAAGGCCGTCACGGTCTCCGGCGCGGATTTCCGCTACCGGGCGGACATACAGACCGGGGGGCCGGTGCGCACCCGGACCTGGACGGTCCGGGCGGGCGCGTGGGGGCTGATGCTGCCGGGCCCGGCGAGCGCGGACGGGGCAGTGGGCGCACGCTGGTAGAAGACGCCCGGAACGTCCCGGAGGTGTTCGTCATGACCAGAATCGCTGTCGGGTGGCACATCGACCTCGAATTCGAGGAGGACACCCACCGCACCCGTGCGGCGGCGCTCGTCCGCCTCTCCGACGGAACAGAGGTACGCGCCCACGGCTACGCCAGCCGCCATCCCTCGGACACCGACCAGCAGCGGGTCGGCGAGGAGATCGCGGGGGCCAGGGCGCTGAACGAGCTGGCGATGAAACTGCTGACCAAGGCACACGACGAGATCGACGAGGCGTCGGGGCGGACGTCGTACCCGCTGACGTAGTTTCGGGGCTCCGCCCCCGCACCCCCGTTCCTCAATCGCCGGAGGGGCTTGAAAGGAACCGCGTCCGCCCCCGTCTGCGTCTCCGCGCACATGGAGATCCAGGACTCGCGCCGCGAAGCCGTCGTCGGAACCGCCGGTTGCGGGACAGCCTTCGCCGGAGCGCTCGCGGGCATCGTGCTCTGGGCGCCGCATGGCAAGGGCGGTCTCCTCGACGGCTTCGAGGGCGCCTCCAACTGGAACGTGCTCTGGGTCGGCCTGCCCCTCATGATCCTCGGCGGGGTCGCCGCGGCCCTGGCTGTGTTCTTCCTGGTCCGGGGCGACTGGAAGCGGGCGATCGGTTTCGTTGCGGCCATCGCCGTCCTCTTCGCGCTCGGCGTCGCCGTGGACGCGCTGGCCGGGGCGCCGAGGCCGGAGTGCTACGACCCCTGCTGAGCCCGCCCCGGCCGGCGGATCTACACCTCCGCCCGCAACTCCCTCAGCCCCCGGATCACATACCCCGGCTGCCACTCCGGCTCCGCCGCCATCCGCAGCGCGGGCGCCTTCCGCAGCAGCTCGCCGAAGGACGCGGCCAGCTCCAGCCGGGCCAGCGGGGCCCCCAGGCAGAAGTGGATGCCCGCACCGAAGGTGATGTGCGGGTTGTCGGTACGGGACAGGTCCAGGGCGTCCGGCCGCGCGAACCGCTCCGGATCCCGGTTCGCCGAGCCGAACAGCAGCGCCACCTCCGCGCCCCGCCGGATCACCTGGCCGTCGATCTCGATGTCGTCCAGCACCCACCGCTCGAACATCTGCAACGGGGTGTCGTAGCGCAGCAGCTCCTCGATCGCGGTGGGCAGCAGCGCGGGGTCGGCGCGCAGGGCGGCCAGTTGCTCCGGGTGGTGGAAGAGGGTGCGCCAGCCGTTCACGGTGGTGTTCACCGTCGCCTCGTGGCCCGCGTTCAGCAGCAGCACGCAGGTCGAGATCATCTCCTGCTCGGTCAGCCGCTCCCCCTCGTCGTGGGCGGCGATGAGGGCCGAGATCAGGTCGTCGCCGGGGTCGGTGCGCCGCTCGGCGATCAGCCCGCGCAGGTACACGGAGAAGTCCTCCGACGCCCGGACGGCGGCGGCCGCCGTCTCCTCCGAGGGGTTCAGCTCGAACATCCCGCAGATCGCCGCCGACCAGGGCCTCAGCAGCCTCCGGTCCGCCTCCGGAACGCCCAGCATCTCCGCGATGACGGCGACCGGCAGCGGCTCCGCGACCTCCGCCAGCAGGTCCCCGCCGCCTTTGGCCACGAACGCGTCGACCAGCTCGGCCGCCAGCCGCCGCACGGTCGGGGCGAGGTTCTCGACCGTTCGCGGGGTGAACGCCTTGGAGATCAGCCGCCGGATCCGGGGATGGTCGGGGGCCTCCAGATCGAGGATGCCCTGCCCGTTGAGCGTGGTGAACGGCTCGTGCTCGGGCGGCGGCGGGGTCCGGCCGAACTCCTCGTGGCTGAAGCGGTGCAGATACGTACGCCCGAGCCGCCGGTCACGCAGCAGGGCCGATACGTCGGAATGGTGCGGGATCAGCCACTGCCCTGTCGGCTCGAACCAGTGCGCCCGGCCGGCGGCGCGCAGCGCGGTGTAGGCGGGGTACGGATCGGCGACGAACGCGGGCGACCAGGGATCGAAGGACACGTGCATGACCCGACGCTACCCGCGCCCGCGCTCGCCGCAAGGGGTCCGGCACGACCGGCGGCTACCCCGGGGTGACCAGCCGTGCCTCGTACGCGAACACCGCCGCCTGGGTCCGGTCGCGCAGCCCCAGCTTCACCAGGATGCGGCTCACATGTGTCTTGATCGTGGACTCGGCGACGATCAGGTGCGAGGCGATCTCCGCGTTGGAGAGCCCCTGCGCGATCAGGACGAGCACCTCCGTCTCGCGCTCGGTGAGATCCCCGATCCGGGCCAGCGCGGGCGGTCGCGGGGCCTCCGCGAGCTTGGAGAACTCGGTGATCAGCCGCCGCGTCACCGTGGGGGCGAGCAGCGCCTCGCCCGAGGCCACCACCCGTACCCCGTCCGCGAGCTGCCGGGCCGAGGCGTCCTTGAGGAGGAAGCCCGAGGCCCCGGCCCGCAGCGCCTGGTAGACGTACTCGTCGAGGTCGAAGGTCGTCAGCACCAGGACCTTCGCGTCGGCGTCCCGCGCGACGATCTCGCGGGTCGCCTCGATGCCGTTCATCTCCGGCATGCGGATGTCCATCAGGACGACGTCCGGGCGCAGGGCGGCGACCTGGGCGAGCGCCTGCCGGCCGTCCAGCGCCTCGCCCACGACGGTGATCCCCGGCATCGCGTTGAGCAGGACCGAGAAGCCCTCGCGGACCATCATCTGGTCGTCGACGATCAGGACCCGGATGTCGGTGTCGCTCATGCGCGGCCGTCCCGGTCGATGACGACGGTGTCGGCGTTGCCTTCCGCCGCGTCCCGGGACTCCGGCCGCTGCTCCGGCTGCTCCGGCTGCTCCGGCTGCTCCGACAGCGGTACGGGGAGGAACACGGCGACCTCGTACCCGCCCTCGGTCGTCGTCCCGGCCGTCATCTCGCCGTTCAGCATCGCGACCCGCTCCCGCATCCCGGTGATCCCGTGCCCGGCCCCCGGCGAGGGCTTGACCAGGCCCCGCGCGGGCCCGTTGACCACGCGCAGCCCGAGCCCGCCGAGGACGTAGCTCAGCTCGACCCTGGCCGAGGAGCCCGGCGCGTGCCGCAGGCTGTTGCTCAGGGCCTCCTGGACGATCCGGTACGCCGAGAGCTCCACGCCCTGCGGCAGCTCGCGGACGGCCCCGGTGATCACCTTCTCCGTCTCCAGACCCGTCTCGCGGACGTTGTCCAGCAGCCCGTCGAGCGCGGCGAGGGTGGGCTGCGGGGCGTCCGGGGCCTCGTAGTCCTCCGCCCGTACGACGCCGAGGACGCGGCGCAGCTCGGTGAGGGCGGCCACCGCGTTCTCCCGGATGGTGACGAAGGCCTGCTCCAGCTCCGGCGGCGGGTTCTCGACCCGGTACGGGGCGGCCTCGGCCTGGATCGCGACGACCGACATGTGGTGGGCCACCACGTCGTGCAGCTCCCGGGCGATGGTGGTGCGCTCCTCCAGCAGCGTGCGCCGGTCGCGCTCGACGGCGGTGACGGTGCGCTGCACGGTGACCTCGCGCTCGGCGTCGCGCCGGATCTGGACCACGGCGACGACGAGCAGCGCGAAGGCGGAGAGCGTCACCACGGGCGCGGTGATGGACGGGTCGCCGCCCTCCACCAGCATCCCGAACAGCAGGGTCAGCAGCCACATCCAGGCGGCGGTACGGGGCCGGGTCCGGGCGGCCACGACCACCAGGACCACCACCTGCGCCACGAAGGCGCTCGGCCCCCACAGCTCGCCGCCCAGGACCCCGCAGAAGACGGTCGCCAGCATCGAGGCCCAGAACGCGGCGACCGGCCTGACGAGGGTCATCGCCACCGCGATCGCCGGCACCAGACCCATCAGGAGGCGGAACCGCCACTCGGCGAAGCCGACCATCATCACGAGGAAGGCGGCGAACAGCACCAGGGCGTGCGGGGTCCAGACGACGGCCCTGCGCAGCCCCTCGGGCAGCCGCCGGACGAACCGTCCGTCGGGGTTCAGCGGCGGCAGGGGACGGTAGGCGAGCACCTGGCGGAAGAGGTCCTCCCGCAGGCCGTCTATCGCCCCTGCGGCTGCCCGGAACTCCGGGCCACTGTTCTTTGTCTGGGTCTCGGTCACGCTTCCACGGTAGGCGGCGGCGGACGGCGGGTCGTCAGCATCGCTACGGATTCCGGGGCGTCCGTCTCAAGGACTACCCGCCTCCACCGTGCCGCGCCGGGGCTCCCGTCAGGCCGCGCGCGGAGGGGGCCGGCAGGGCTCCGCGCGGCACCCGTCAAGCCCCGCGCGGCACCCGTCAGGCCGCCGCGCGGAAGTGCTCCGCGTGCTCCTCGGCCCACTGCGCGAAGGCCCGCGCCGGGCGTCCGGTGACCTTCTCCACCGTGTCGACCACGGTCCGGCCCTCGGGCGGGGTGTCCCGGTAGACGTCGATCAGGAACGCGATCACGTCCTCGGGCATGCCCTGGCCCCGCCAGCTCTCCAGCGCCTGTTCCTCGGTGAGCTCGACCAGCTCGACGTCCGCGCCCCGGGCCGCCGCGATCGCCGCCGTCTTGTCGCCGACGGTCAGCGCCTGCGGGCCGGTGACCAGGTACTCCTGGCCGCCGTGACCGTCCTCGGTGAGCGCGACGGCCGCCACCGCGCCGATGTCCGCCTCGTGGACCATCGCGCTCAGCCGGCCCACGAACGGCTCGCGCACCACGCCCTCGGACTTGATGCCGGGCGCCCACTCCAGGGCGTTCGCCATGAACTCCACCGGCATCACGACCGCCCAGGCGAAGTCGCTCGCGCGCACCGCCGTCTCCACCGGGGTCTCCCCGCCGCCGTGCAGCACGGTCACCCGGCGCACGCCCGCCTCCTTCGCCAGGGCGAGGATCTCGTCGGCGGTCTCCAGCGGGGCGAAGAACTCGCCGCCGAAGGTGATGAGGTGCAGCCCGGTCGCCCCGTCCAGCGCGGGGACCAGCGAGGCCGGGTCCGTCAGGTCACCGCGGACGACGTCGACCCCGGCCGGGAACTCCGCCCGCGCCGGGTCGCGGGTCAGGGCCCGGACGTGCTCGCCGCGCTCCAGCAGCTGCTCGACCACGCGGCGGCCGACCGTTCCCGTGGCCCCGGTCACCAGGATCGTCATGAGGATCTCCTTAGTCGGTGCCCACTCCCTCCGAGTGGGAACAGGACCAACGTAGAGACCCTTGCGGACAACTTCGGTCCGCTGGGAGGCCGGATGCCGTGCGGGCTTCACCAGGCGAGCTGGGTGATCTCCTCGGCCACCACCGCGCAGGCGTCGGCGGCCGGATCGATGAGCGGGAAGTGCCCGACGCCGCCGAGCAGCGTCAGCCCGACCGTCTCGCCGGACTTGGCCGCCGCGTCGACGTACGCCTCGGAGACGGCCTGGGGTACGACGATGTCCTCGACGCCCTGCACGATCGCGGTGGCGATCCCGGTCGGCAGCAGCACCCCGGGGTCGGCGTGCGCTGCCCGCTCCTCGAAGTCGCCGTTCCCGCCCAGGAGTTGGGCGACAGCGCCGCCGCAGACCCCCAGCTCGACCGCCGCCGCGAAGTCCGCGATCGGGGCGAGGGCGACGACCCCGCGCAGCGGCGGCGGGGCGGGCAGCCGCCACGGCGACCCCTCGGGCAGGACGTGCCGCGCCGCCGCCCACAGGGCGAGGTGCCCGCCCGCCGAGTGACCGGTGACCACGATCCGCCGCACGTCGGCGCCCGGCAGCTCGCGGGCGGCCAGCACCGGCATCGCGTCCAGGGCCGCGGCCACGTCGTCGAAGGTCTCCGGCCAGCGCCCCGCGACGGGATCGGCGCCCGGAGCGACCGGGTCGGCGCCCGGAGCGCGCCGCTCCTCGCCGCCGCGCCGGTACTCCACGCTCGCCACGGCGAACCCCCGGCGGGCCAGGAAGTCCGCGAGCGGGGAGACATGGGCCCGGTCGTACGGGGCCCGCCAGGCGCCGCCGTGCAGGAGGACGACGAGCGGGGCGGCGGTGCGGCCGTCGCGCGGGGCGTAGAAGTCGACGACCTGGTCGGGGTGGTCCCCGTAGGCGGCGGTCCGGTCGGGGGCGACGACGGGATGCGCGAGGGCCGACGCGCTCTCGGCCGCGTCCCGCTCCTGCGCGGCAGGGTCCGGGGAACCCGAGGAATCCGACATGCTGCTCAACCGTCCTATGCCCGTGGCCTGTGCCTGTGTGCTGCCCCAACTGGGTTGACCTGCGGGGACGGTACCAGCACTCGGTACCGCCCCCGCCCGGTCGCACATGTGTTGACGGGCCGTCAGGCGGGTCGACGGCTCGTCAGGCCGCCGATGTCTCCGCCACCACCTCGGCGAGGATCCGCGCCGCCCGTTCCGCGTCGGCGAACCCCACGTACAGCGGCGTGAAGCCGAACCGCAGCACGTCCGGCCGCCGCAGATCGCCCACGACACCGCGCTCGATGAGGCGCCGCATCACGGGCTCCGCCTCGTCGCAGCGCAGGGCGACCTGGCTGCCGCGTTCGGCGTGCTCGGCCGGGGTGACGGAGGTGACCCGGCCGGCCGGGGCGTACGCCTCGACGCACTCCAGGAAGAAGTCCGTCAGCGCCAGGGACTTGGCCCGTACGGCGTCCACCGACACCCCGTCCCACACGTCGAGCGCCGCTTCCAGCGTCAGCATGGAGACGATGTCGGGGGTGCCGACCCGGCCCCGTACGGAACCGTCCGCCGGGGCGTAGTCGGGGGTCATGCCGAACGGGTCGGCGTGCGAGTTCCAGCCCGGCAGCGGCGAGTCGAAGGCGGCCTGGTGACGCTCGGCGACGTACAGGTACGCGGGCGAACCGGGGCCGCCGTTCAGGTACTTGTACGTACAGCCGACGGCCAGGTCCACCCCGTGCTCGTCGAGCCCGACGGGCAGCGCGCCGGCGCTGTGGCAGAGGTCCCACACGGCGACCGCGCCCACCGCGTGAACGGCGGCGGTCAGCCCGGGCAGGTCGTGCAGCCGGCCGGAGCGGTAGTCGACGTGGTTGAGCAGGACGGCTGCGGTACGCGGACCGAGCGCGGCCGGGATGTCGGCGGGCGCGACGGGCACGATCCGGTGGCCGGTCAGCCGGGCGGCGGACGCCGCGATGTACCCGTCCGTGGGAAAGGTCGTCGCGTCAACCAGGATCTCGTCGTGTCCCCCGCCCGCGCGGGACGCGATCCGGGCGGCGGCGACGACGGCCTTGAAGACGTTCACGCTGGTCGAGTCACCGACGACGATCTGCCCGGCGGCGGCCCCGACGAGCGGGGCGATCCGGTCGCCGATCCGCTCGGGCGCGGTCCACCAGCCGCTCTCGTCCCAGGACCGGATGCGCAGCTCGCCCCACTGGCGGGTGAGGACGTCAGCCACGCGGGCGGGGACGTGGACGGGCAGTGCGCCGAGGGAGTTGCCGTCGAGGTAGACGCCGTCGTCGTCGAGGGCGAACAGCTCGCGCCTCGCGGCGAGCGGATCGGCGGCGTCGAGCTTCAACGCCCGCTCACGGAGGCCGTCTGTCGTGGTCGTGGTCGTGGTCGTGGTCTCAGACATGGCTGCGCGCCGTCCACAGCTCGGGGAACACGTTCTTCGTGGCGCGCTTCTCCAGCCAGGCGACCCCGGCGGAGCCGCCGGTGCCGGTCTTGGAGCCCATCGCGCGGCGGGTGGCGACGAGGTGGTCGTTGCGCCATCGCCACACCAGCTCGCCGACGTCGGTGAGCAGCTCGCCGAGGCGGACCAGCTCGTCGTTCTGGTCGGCGGCGGAGTAGATCTCCGCCCACACGGCCTCGACCTCGGGCGACGGCTCGTACCGCTTCGTCAGGTCCCGGGTGGTGACGGCCTCGGGGATGGCGTACCCGCGCCGGGCCAGCAGGGCGAGGGTCTCGTCGTACAGGCTGGGCTCCCCGAGCGCCTTCTCCAGCTCGGCGTACACCCGGGGCGCGGCCCGGTGCGGCACCAGCATGGAGGCGGACTTGTCGCCGAGCAGGAACTCCATCCGCCGGTACATCGCCGACTGGAACCCGGATCCCTCGCCGAGGGAGCCCCGGTAGGAGTTGAACTGGGCGGGGGTGAGTCCGGCCAGCGGCCGCCAGGACTCGTTGAGCGCCTCCAGCTCGCGCAGCGAACGCTTCAGGGCGTCGCGCGCGACGGGTATGCGGTCCTCGCGCAGGGCGCGGGTGGCGGTCTCCCACTCATGGACGATGACCGTGAACCACAGCTCCATGACCTGGGTGGTGACCAGGAAGACCATCTCGCCGGGATCGTCCGAGCGCAGGTGCTGGAGGTGGGTCAGGACGTCCGCCTGGACATAGTCCTCGTACGGAGTCGTTCCCGCGAAGTCCAGGTGCGGGGCGTCCGCACCGGTGGCTTCGGGGTCGGGGTGGTTGGCCGACATTTCTGTCTCCTCGACACGAGCTTCCGGGTAGCGGTCCGCCCCTTCCGTGAGGTGATGGAGCTCCGGTCCCCTGCTCGCATACTAAGCCGCTCCCCGCCCGATGTGCTTGGGC
>NZ_JBHXJG010000246.1:0-10767 GCF_042723425.1 Streptomyces sp. NPDC058375
GGGGGGGCGGGGGGACGGCCCCCGCCGCCGCCCCCCCAGGGCGGGGGGGGGGGGGGGGGGCCGGGGTGGGCGAGGTGGTCGCGATGATCCACTCCCGTAACGCCCGGTCGATGGCGGTGGCGGAACGGCTCGGGATGCGGCGGGCCGAGTCGTACGACACCCCGCGCGGCCAGGAGGCCGTCTGCTTCCGGCTGGAGCTGTGAGGCCCCAAAGGCCCCGCAGACTCCGGGAATGACTCAGGCGCGGGTGGCCCGGTGCAGGGCCACCACGCCGCCGGTCAGGTTGCGCCAGGCGACCTTCGACCAGCCCGCCTTCTGGAGCAGTGCGGCGAGGGCGGGCTGGTCGGGCCAGTCGCGGATGGACTCGGCGAGGTAGACGTACGCGTCCGGGTTGGACGACACCGCGCGGGCGGCCGGCGGGATCGCCCGCATCAGGTACTCCGTGTAGACCGTGCGGAACGGGGTCCAGGTCGGCTGGGAGAACTCGCAGATCACGACCCGGCCGCCGGGCTTCGTCACCCGGTACAGCTCGCGGAGCGCGACCTCGGTGTCCTGGATGTTGCGCAGCCCGAAGGAGATCGTGACGGTGTCGAACGTCTCGTCCTTGAACGGCAGCTTCATCCCGTCGCCCGCCGTGAACGGCATCCACGGGTGGCGCTCCTTGCCGACCTTGAGCATGCCGAGCGAGAAGTCGCACGGCACGACATAGGCGCCCGCCTGCACGAAGGGCTGCGAGGAGGTCGCCGTACCGGCCGCCAGGTCGAGGATCTTCTGCGCGGGCCGGGCGTCGACGGCGCGGGCGACCGCCTTGCGCCACAGCCGGGCCTGGCCGAGCGAGATCACGTCGTTGGTCAGGTCGTAGTTGGCCGCCACACCGTCGAACATCGAGGCGACTTCGTGCGGCTGCTTTTCCAGGGAGGCTCGGGTCACCCTTCCATTCAAGCAGCCGCGCCACCGGGATCAGTGAGGGCGGTCGCCTGCGATGGCCACGCGCTCCGCGATCCGGCGGTGCGGGGCGTAGTCGTTGACCGCGTAGTGCTGGGTGGCCCGGTTGTCCCAGAACGCGACGTCGCCCGCCCGCCAGGAGAACCGCACCTGGAACTCCGGGGCGTGCGCCTGCTGGAACAGCAGGCGCAGCAGCCGGTCGCTCTCCTCCTGCGCGAAACCGACGATCCGGGTGGTGAACGAGGCGTTGACGAAGATCGTGCGGCGTCCGGTGACGGGGTGGCGGCGCACCACCGGGTGCTCGACCGGCGGGAACTGCTCCTGGTGCGCCGCCAGCCGCTCCGGGGGGTAGAAGCGGGCGAAGCCGGGGATGAAGTCGTGCACCGCCCGCGCCCCCTCGATGCGCTCCTTCACCTCCGGGTCGAGATTGTCGTACGCGGCGGCCATGTCCGCCCACAGCGTGTCGCCGCCCACCGGAGGCACCTCGCGCAGGTGGAGGACCGCGCCGAGGGCGGGGCGCTCGCGGAAGGTGACGTCGGTGTGCCAGACGTTCTCGAAGGTGGGCACGGCGGTGCGGTCGAGGCGGGCCACCTCCGGGTCGTCGCCGGTGGCGAGCAGCGGGTTGGTCTCCAGCTCGCCCCAGAGCCCGGCGAACGCCCTCTGCTGCCGCGAAGTGAGGTGCTGGTCGCGGAAGAACAGCACCTTCCACTCCAGCAGCGCCCGGTCCAGCTCGGCGCGCACCGCCGATTCCAGCGGGCGGGACAGGTCGACGCCGTGGATCTCCGCGCCGATGACCCGGCCGAGCGGGACCAGCCGGAAGCGCTCGTACGGGCGGTCGGTCCAGCCCTCCGGAACCCGGCGCAGCTCGCGCGGGCCCTCGTACAGGCCGTCGGCGGGGATACGGGCCTCGCGCAGAACGGGGGTCGTCGCGGTGGTGGTCATGGTTCTTCTCCTCTCGGGTGTACGGGCCGGGGGTCAGCGGGCCGCGTTGCGCACGGCCGTGCCGATCTCGGCGCGCAGGGCGGCGTACGCGGGCAGCCCGCGCAGTTCGTCGGGGTCGGCGCCGGTGCGGGGCAGGTCGATCGGGACGTCCAGGGCGACGGTCCCCGGACGGTTGGTGAGGACGATCGCGCGGGTGCCGAGGAAGACCGCCTCGTCCACGCTGTGGGTGACGAAGACCGAGGTGGTCCCGGTCTCGGCGCTCACGGTGCGCAGGTCCTCCTGGAGCCGTTCCCGGGTCAGCGCGTCGAGCGCGGCGAACGGCTCGTCCAGCAGCAGGAGCCGCTTGCCGCCCGCCAGGGCGCGGGCGATGGCGACGCGCTGCTGCTGGCCGCCGGAGATCTGCCAGATCCGGCGGCCGGCGGTGTCCCCGAGGCCGACCCGGTCCAGCAACTGCGCGATACGCTCAGGCCGTTCGGCCCGGGGCACGCCCGCGTACTTCAGCGCGAGGCCGATGTTGTCACCGACCGTGCGCCAGGGGAAGAGGCGCGGCTGCTGGAAGACGATGCCCGCCCGGTTGCCGGGTGCGGGGCGCTCCCCGAACACCTCGACCGCGCCTTCGGTGGCGTGCTCGAAGCCCGCGATCAGCCGCAGCAGGGTGCTCTTGCCGCAGCCGGAGGGTCCGACGAGGACCAGGAACTCACCGGCGGGGATCTCCAGGGAGAGCGGGCCGAGCGCGGTGACCGCGTCGGCGCCCCGCCCGTAGGAGTGCCGGACGTCCCGTACGGAGACGACGGGAGCGGTCGCCTCGCCCGTACCGGCCTCCGTCTCGGGCGCCTTGCGGATGTCAGGGGCTGACGGCATCGCTGAGCCCTTCCACGTGGATGGCCTTGCGCAGGGCCTCGATGTCCGGCGCGGAGTCGATCTGCTTCTGGTCGACGAGGAACTGCGCGGCGCTCTGCAGGTTGTCCGCCAGGCCGCCGACCTCGCCGGGGGCGCCGAGCCACTTGGCGTCGGCCTGTTCGGCGGGCTTGAGGAAGATGCCCTGCTTCAGCTGGGAGCCCGCCTCGTCGGGGCTGATGCCGAGCTGCTTGCCCACGGCGGCCGACGCGGCGTCGGGGTCGTCGTGGATCAGGTCGAGCGCCTGCGCCTGGGCCTTGCGCCAGGCGGGCAGGACGTCGGGGTGGGCCTTGAGGAAGCGGGTGGAGGCGACCCCGAGGTCGAGGGTGGGCTTGCCGCCGGCGGCGAGTTCGCGGCTGGAGACGATGACCTTGCCGGTCTTCTTCAGCTCCTCCAGCGTCGGCAGCCAGACGTACGTGGCGTCGATGTCGCCGCGCGTCCAGGCCGCCAGGATGTCCTGCGGCTCCAGGTCGAGCAGCTGGACCTTCGAGGCGTCCACCCCGGCCCGGTCGAGCGCGGCGAGGAGGCTGTAGTGGGAGGTGGAGCTGAACGGGGTGGCGACCTTCCTGCCCTCCAGGTCCTTCACCGAGGAGACCTTCGAGCCGTTACGGGCGACCAGCGCCTCGTTGTCCCCGGCGACGTCGAGCACCCAGGTGACCTCGTACGGGATGTTCAGCGGCGCGGAGAGCCCTCGGGCCACCGGGCTGGAGCCGATGGCCGCGAGGTCCACGGACCCGGCGACGAACGCGGTGTTGATGCTGGCCCCGGAGTCGAACTTGGTCCACTTGATGTCGTAACCGGGCAGCGCCTTCTCCAGCCAGCCCTTCTCCTTGACGATCAGGTCGCCGCTGGGGAACGCCTGGTAGGCGATGCGTATCGTCTTGCCGCCGTCGCCCCCGCCGCCGGAGCCGCCGCCCTGGCCGCACGCCGTCACCGCCAGCAGGGCGCCGAGGGTCACGGCGAGGAAGGTGAGGCGGAGCGGGCCGCGTGTTCGGGGCATGTGCGTGTCCTTCGTACGTGAGTTGGGAGTGGTCGGGGCGTCAGGGCGGGGGGGCGGTTACGTGTGGCTGCGCCACGGGGCGAGGCGGTCCGCGAGCAGCCGCAGGACCGCGTCGATGAGCAGGCCGGAGATGCCGATGGCGAAGAGGCCGAGCACGACGGTGTCGGACTGGTTGTAGCGCTGGGCGTCCCGGATCAGGCCGCCGATGCCGGGCAGCCCGTTGACGGTCTCGGCGGCGACGACGGAGGAGTACGCGATGCCGAAGGCGAGCCGGACGCCGATCAGGATCTCGGGCAGCGCGGAGGGCAGGACGACGGAGGTGACGACCTGTCCGCGCCGGGCCCCGATCGCGCGGGCCGTTTCGACCAGGGCCGTCGGCGCGGACGCCACGGCGGAGGCGGTGGCGACGGCGACCGGCGGCATCGCGGCGATGGCCAGCAGCCACAGCTTGGGCGCCTCGTCGATGCCGAACCAGATGATCAGCAGGCTGAAGTAGGCGAGCGGAGGCAGGGTGCGCAGGAACGCCACCGCGGGCTCCAGCACCACCCGTACCCAGGGCAGCGTCCCCATGAGAACGCCGAGCACGAGCCCGGCGACCACGCCCGCGCCGGCCCCGATGAAGATCCGGCGCAGGCTGATCCCGAGGTGCTCGATCAGGGTGTGGCCCTGGTAGCCCCGGACGCCGTCGTGCGTGCCGGAGGTCTCCAGCAGGGCCCGCCACACGGCGGCGGGCGAGGGCACGAGCACCGGCGACCACAGCTGGAGCACGGTCACCAGCTGCCAGCCGCCGAGCAGGACGGCGAGCGCGAGGACGCGCAGGCCGATCCGGCGCAGCAGGGCGGCGCGTTCGGGGCGGCGGCCGCCGGCGTCGTTCGGCGGGCCCGGGGGCGCGGGAGCGGCGGCGGGTTCGGCGGTCCGTTCCCGCAGGGACGGGGAGGTCGGCATGGAGGGCTCTCCGGAGTCATGGAGCGTCGCCGGACCTGCGCGGGCAGGCCGGAGGGGCATGAGCGGGCGGCGCCCCGGGGGCGCGAGGATGCGAGGAGCGGAACCCGGAGGTGATCAGACGCCGAAGGCGCAGAAGACACAGATGGCGCGGAAGGCGCTCAAGGTGCTGGTACCGGGGACGCGCGCAGGCATCACGTGGGCATCGCGGAGGATGCCGCGGCCGGCATCAACAGGATGCGCTGGAGACGCGGCAGAGATCGATGTGGAGGCACTCCACCAGAAAACGATCGACTGGCACGGGCGCTGTTCTAGCACAGCGCTTCGCGCGGGCACCAGGATCCGCCGACAGGTGAGACGCCCCCGGACCGGTGTGTGGACCGATGCGCACACCGTCTCGAACTGATCTTCACTTCTCTTCAACCTTTTCGGCACACGGGTGCTCTGTAAGGGGTGGGGGTCGAGGAGAGGGGAGGGCGGATGCCGGCAGGGGCCCAGCCCGCCATGGCGGACGGCGAGCGCGCCGCGTTCGAGGCGTACGCCCGGACAGGGCAGCGCCGGCTGTACCGGACGGCCTACCTGCTGTGCGGAGACGTCGAGGGCGCGCAGGACCTGACGCAGACGACGCTCGCCAAGCTGTTCCAGCACTGGCGCAGGGCGAGCCGGGCGGACAACCTCGACGCCTACGCCAAGACCGTGCTGGTACGCACCTTCGTGGCCGAACGCCGCCGCTCCGTACGGGATCTGCTCGCCCACCACCGCAACGCGCCCCGCCCGCACCCCAATCCCGCGCCGGGCGCCGACCTCCGGGTCACCCTGCTCGCGCTGCTCGCCGAACTCCCGCCCCGGGCACGGGCGATGGTCGTCCTGCGCTACTGGGACGACCTGAGCGTGGAGACCGTGGCGTCGCTGCTGCGGTGCAGCGAGTCCACGGTGAAGAGCCAGTGCTCGCGTTCGCTCGTCCGCCTGCGCGCCCGGCTGGGCGACGTCCAGCTCTACTCCACCGGAAGCTGAGGGCCGGTCATGATCCCCGAACCGCACGAGCACCTGCCGCCCCGCGAGCACAGCGAAGGCGTCCCTGGCGAAGGCACGCCCGACGAGGAGCTGTTCCGGGACGAAGAACTGTTCCGGGACGAGGAACTGTTCCGGGACGCCCTGCGCCGGACCGTCGGCCCGGTGTCCCTCCCGCCGGATCTGGTCCCCGACGCGGTACGGGAGGGCCACCGGCGGCGGGCCAGGACCCGGGCGTTCGCGGTGGCGGGCGCCTTCGTCGCGGTCACCGCCGTCACCCTGGGCCTCTCCGTGCTCGGCCCCTGGCTGTCGGCGGGGCCGGACACGGAACCCGCCGCGCCCGCCGGACCGTCCCTCTCCCTGCCCGCGCCCACCTCGTCCCCGTTTCCCCAACGTACGGAGCCACGCCCCGACATGCCGAGCCCCACGTCCCTCCCCGTGCCGACGGAGTCCGCGCCCGTGCCTCCCGGGCCGCCCGCGCCCACCCTGTCGGCTCCGCCCGGCCTCGGCCCCCAGGAGGACCAGCGCCTGGCGGACTTCCGGCAGCGGGCGGCCGAGGCCCTGGACGCCGTGCTGCCCGCGTCGATCGGGGCCGTCGTGCCGGCCGGCGACGACCCGGGGAGCTACCGGGCGCGGCGCGACGGCGTCGTGCACGCCGTCCGCCTGTCGGTGCGCCCGGATCAGGGGAGCGCGGCGCCCGCCTGCCGTGACATCCCGCGGAAGGGGCTGACCTGCGAGTCCGTCGCCCTGGAGGACGGCACGCCCGCGCAGGCCTACCGGCAGCTCACCGGGGGGCGGGGCACGGAGGTCTCCCTGCAGTACCGGTCCGGCCGCAGCACGGTGGCGCTGTCCGTCTCGCCCGCGCGGTCCGGGGCGGGCGGCACTCCCGTCACCGCCGGGGACCTGGTCCGGGTCGCCCAGGACCCGCGGTTCCGGGAGCTGATCGCGTACGCCGACGAGCACCCGGTGGCGTGGAGCGGGGCCGCCTCGTGAAGCGCCGCCGCACGACCGGCACCCTGCCGCCCGCGTACGGGGAGCCGGTGCGCGACGAGGACACGTTCCCGCTGCGCGTGCCGCCGCCCCGCACCCCGGGGGACACCCGGGGCGGCCCGCCGCCCACCACCCGTCCCGGGCGCGCCCCCGGCTCCCGTTCCCGGTCCGCGGTGCGGTCCCGGTCGCGGGTGCGGCGTCGGCAGCGGAACCGGCGGCGGGCCCTCTCGCTCGCGGTGTTGGCGCTCACGGCCGTGGCGGGTGCGGCGCTCCTCGTCGGCCGCCCCTGGCAGTCCGGGGGCGGCCCGGCCGACGCCGCCCCGGCCCCGTCCCGTACGGCGCCGGCCGGACCGGACAACGCGTCGGAGCCGTTGGAGGACGCCCCTTTGCCCACTCCCCCGCCGACCCCGACCCCGTCCCCGTCCCTGTCCGCTTCGGCCGGGTCGGAGGGCGGTACGGAGGAAGAGGAGGACCTCCCCCGGGCCGAGGACATCCCCGCCTCGGGGCCCGGCACGTTCACCGTGGCCCGGGCCGGCGTCTCGGCGAAGGGCAGGGGCAGCGCCTACCGGGTCGAGGTGGAGAACGGCATCGGCGTCGACCCCGACCGGGCCGCCGCCGACATCGCCGACGTCCTCGCGGACCCGCGCGGCTGGAGCCACGGCGGCGAGCGCTCGTTCCGCCAGGTCGCGGACGGATCGGCCGGACTGGTGATCCGGATCGCCACCCCGGCGACCACGGACCGGATGTGCGGCGAGTACGGCCTGAACACGCGCGGCGAGGTCAACTGCCGGGGCGGCGAGAAGGTGATGGTCAACCTGAAGCGCTGGCAGCTCGGTTCACCGCAGTTCGACGGACCCGTCTCCGAGTACCGGGCGCTGATCGTGAACCACGAGGTCGGCCACTGGCTGGGGCGCGGCCACGAGACCTGCCCGGGGAAGGGGCGTCCCGCCCCCGCGATGATGCAGCAGATCGACGGGCTGAAGGGCTGCGTCGCCAACGCCTGGCCGTACGACGCGAAGGGACGCTACCTGGGCGGCCCGAAGGTGCCGTGACGCCCACTGCTGGGGCACAGGCCTCAGCGGGCGCGGTGCACCAGCCGCCCCGCGAGCACGGTCGCCACGCAGGGCCGGGGCTCTCCTCCGTACAGCGCCGCCTCGTCGGCCACGTCGAAGACCGCGAGGTCGGCGCGCCCGCCCACAGTCAGCGGGCCGTGCGCGATACGGGCCAGATCGCCGCCCGCCGCGAAGGGGTCCAGGGCCGGCACGCCCTCCCGCACGGGCAAAGGCCCGACCTGGACCAGCCCCGACCGGGCGACGGCCGTGCGCAGCGCCGGATCGTCCGCGCCGAGGGGGCCGACCACATGCGTGGTCCCGTGGCGCAGCATCCGCTGGAGCCCGCGCCGTACGCTGCCGGCCCGCCGGGTCGTGTCCATCGTCGCCGCGATCCGCTCGAACGCCTCACCCCACAGCGGGAGTTCACCGAGTTCGTCGGACTCGCGGGGGTCGGGGTGGTAGCAGCGGGTGAGCAGTTCGGCGGCCCGGTCGTGGCGCAGTCCGGGGGTGAGGAGCCCGGGCCAGCGGCGGACCCGGGCGGCCGGGTGCGCGGCGGCGACCTCCTCGTACGGCCCGAGGGCGGCGATCCGGTCGCCGTCCACCGCCACCGCACCGTCCACGACGGCCGCCGCGCCGACCGGGAGGACCAGGGGCGCGGCGTGAATCGTCAGCATGGATACGTCAGTTGGCGTTGAGGAGCTTCAGCTCCGGGTGGGCCGTGCCGCCTTCGATCGCGGTGGACGAGATGTGCGAGACGACGCGCTCGTCGACCGGGTCCATCGCCGGGTCGTCGTGCACGACGAGGTGCTCGTACGTCGTGGCGCGCTGGGCCGGGACGCGGTCGGCCTTGCGGATCAGGTCGATGATCTCCAGCCGGTTGGAGCGGTGCTTGGCGCCGGCCGAGGAGACGACGTTCTCCTCCAGCATGATCGAGCCGAGGTCGTCCGCGCCGTAGTGCAGCGACAGCTGGCCGACCTCCTTGCCGGTGGTGAGCCAGGAGCCCTGGATGTGGGCGACGTTGTCGAGGAAGAGCCGGGCGATGGCGATCATCCGCAGGTACTCGAAGAGCGTGGCCTGCGTGCGGCCCTTCAGCTTGTTGTTCTCCGGCTGGTAGGTGTACGGGATGAAGGCGCGGAAGCCGCCCGTGCGGTCCTGGACGTCCCGGATCATCCTCAGGTGCTCGATGCGCTCGGCGTTGGTCTCACCGGTGCCCATCAGCATGGTGGTGGTCGACTCGACGCCGAGGCCGTGCGCGATCTCCATGATCTCCAGCCACCGCTCGCCGGACTCCTTGAGCGGGGCGATGGCGGTGCGCGGCCGGGCGGGCAGCAGCTCGGCGCCCGCGCCGGCGAAGGAGTCGAGCCCGGCGGCGTGGATGCGGCTGATGGCCTCCTCGGCGGAGACCTTCGAGATCCGGGCCATGTGCTCGATCTCGGAGGCGCCGAGGGAGTGGATGACCAGCTGCGGGTACGCCTTCTTGATCGCGGAGAAGTGCTCCTCGTAATACTCCACGCCGAAGTCCGGGTGGTGGCCGCCCTGGAACATGATCTGGGTGCCGCCCAGCTCCACGGTCTCCGCGCAGCGGCGCAGGATGTCGTCGAGGTCGCGGGTCCAGCCCTTGTCGGTGGCCGTGGGCGGGGCGTAGAAGGCGCAGAACTTGCAGGCCGTGACGCACACGTTGGTGTAGTTGATGTTGCGCTCGATGATGTACGTCGCGATGTGCTCCGTACCGGCGTAGCGGCGGCGGCGTACGGCGTCGGCGGCGGCGCCCAGTGCGTGCAGCGGCGCGGACCGGTAGAGGTCGAGCGCCTCCTCCGGGGTGATCCGACCGCCTTCGGCGGCTCGGTCGAGGACGGGCTGAAGGTCGGCCTTCTCGGTCACCGGGCTGTCACCTTTCGGCGGTTTTTTTTGACGATCCACGGACCGATCCAGCGTACGCCAGCCCCTTGCGCGATCAGTCGCCGGACCGGGTGAGCTTCCCGTACGGGAGACCGGCGGCGCGTTCCTTCGAGCGGTAGTCCAGGGTGCCGTCCTCGGCGAGGCGGAAGACCAGGTCGGCCTCGGTGGTGGTGCACAGGCCGGGGGTGCTGGGGCGGTCCGGGTCGGTGGCCTCGCGGATGTTCAGCTCCTTCGCGGTGCCGGAGGCGAGGGTGCCGACGCTGTTGCAGGTGACGGTGATGCCGAGCTGGGAGATGGTCGTGCTCATCCGGACGACCTGCTCGCCGCGCTTGCCCGCGGTGAAGACGGCGGTGAGTGTGCCGTGCGGCTGACCGCTCGTCCTCTCGGTGACCGGGCCCTCCCAGGTGCCGATGTACGCCTTCGGCAGCGCGACCACCGGGGCCTCGCTCGCGGCGTCGTCGGACTCGGCGGGCGACGGCTTCTCCCCTGCCGGTGGGGAGGCGGACCTCGACGGGGTCGCGGCGGCGTCGTTGCCCCGGTCCCGGTCGGCGTCGCTGCCCGGGAAGAGGCCGTCGAGCAGCCCCGTGCCGAGGGTGACGACGGCGAGCGCGCCCGCCACGGCCAGGGCGACGGTGCAGCTGACCCGGCGGCTGCGGCGCTCGCCGGAGGTCTGCCGGTTCTCGGCGCTGACGGTCAGGGAGAGGCGGGGGTCGCCGGTGCGCTGCCCGGGCAGCCCGCTCGCGCCGTGTGCGCCGTCGCCGCCCTGCCGGTAGGTCCCGGCGTGCGCCGGGGGCGGCGGTGCGGTGGGGGCGGACTTGGCGCGCGGCGGCATCGGTGGCGGAGGAGGGGGCGGTGTCCCGTAGTCGTCCTGCGGATGCGGCGTTCCGTACGCGTCGTCCTGCGGATGCGGTGTCCGGTAGGGCACGTCGTCCTGCGGCGCTTCCGGCGGGTGCGGTGCCCGGCCCGGTGCATCCCGCAGCGCTTCCTGCGGTCGCGGTGTCCCGTACGGCGCTTCCTGCGGGTTCGGGGCGGGCGGGCCGAATTCGCCGGGCCGGCCCGGTGCGGCCCCGGGCCCCGGCCAGGGCCGGGG